>JBLNAE010000125.1:0-3222 GCA_050259195.1 Ignavibacteriales bacterium | reverse complement strand
GATCCCGCTCGGAAGTTTCTCCTCGATACCCATGGAGCTACCTCAATCCCAGTCCAGGCCGCCGCGCCGCCACACATAGGTAAATGATAGAGCCAGGCTGCTTGAGTGCCTTCTTCAAATGCGACGTGGGCAGTGCCGCTGATTGATTTTATGAAATCTCGGATAGTTTGTGTTTTGGTCTCAATGATTGATTCAATCACGCACTTGCCTTGATGATTGTGCACGGCTGTGACTACACTTGACTGATGAACATCTAGTCCAATATACTTATCATTGCTCATTGGGTCCTCCTTTAAGTGGTTTTTGTCTAAATTACAAACTTCAGACTACCACTATAAAGGGGCGCCCTTTCATAATACGTTAGGGCTCAGAGGCGATGACCTACGCCGTGTTGAAGCTAGTCCACATCGTCGGCGTCATCCTGGTCGGAATCGGAGCCGGTTTGATCGGCGTCTGGACCTCTGACATGCGCTCACGTCAGTGCCGCGAGCTTCCCCAGTTCTCAGAGGCTGTGCGCAATATCGCCGTCTTTTACGATGGTCTCGTCGTTCCAGGAGCCCTCCTCCTGCTAGCCTCTGGCACGTGGCTGATTGTTGAGTTCTTCGGCGGCTGGGGCTTTCTCAATGCCCCGTGGCTAGCCGGAATGGTTGTTCTGTTCGCGTTCGAATTCATCGAGGGCAATACTGTGACGCGACTTTACTTCATGCGGCTCCGGCGGCTGACCCAAAAAGCCCTCGCCGGCGATGGCTTCACAACTCAACTCGAAAAGGCTCGCTCCGAAGGCGTCCCCACCTTCACGCATTTCCTTGATCTGCCGATCCTCTTCCTGATCGTCAGCCTCGGTACACTCAAACCGAGCACCTGGACGTTGTTCGTCGCGGGCTTGGTAGTTGCCATAACCGTCGCGACGGCTTTAACGATTTTGGTGCCACGTCTGTATCCGTGGGCTCCCCAACAGAGGGCAGGCTAAGCCCTAACCAGCGGCTGGAGCGGCCGGCGCCGCTCCCCTCGCAATTCAACCGAGTCCGGGCCGCCACACGCGGCCTAATACTTATAAGGCCTCAGATGTCAATAGGTAAAGCCAATTCCATATCGAATGAAATGGTGCGATGTCATTCGATTTTTCATTATCATTACATTCAAGATCAGCAAGTCGCATATCCGACTTTATTTCAAATCACGGGTTCTGCACCAAACACTTATTGAGGTTCAAGTCGTTGCAGCCGACAGCAGAATACAAGATAATCAAATCTCTAATTTAACTTAGTCTAAACTATTCAATATGTTTTAACTTCACTTTAAGTATATGCACCTATTCTCATAATGTCCTATAGTTTCTGACTCATTCACCTCCCTTGCCTTCTTTAGGCGTGTTGACATGGGATTATGATTGGTGAGATAATGAGAATAGAAAACGTTTGTGCATAAAATGGGATTATATATAGAGCTTGTATGTCCATCGGGAGCTTTAATTAATGGGTTCCGTCTATGTAGATGGAATTGGCATGACTAAATTCGAGAAATCGGATTTGAATTTAAAACCCCTTCTTGTCGAAGCCGGAAGAAAAGCCCTTGCTGTATCTAAATATCCGGAGCCTCAGGCAATCTTTGTTGGCGCCATGAACCCCGAAGAGTTTACTGGAACGGGCAATATCGGAGCGCTTATAGCGGATGCTCTTGGCCTTTTAGGGATTCCTTCAATCCGGGTGGAGACCGCGTCTTCCTCCGGCGCAGCGGTTTTTTCAGTTGCATATGCAGCCGTAGCCTCTGGCAGGTTTAAAAACGTTCTTGTCATTGCTGGGGAAAAGATGACCCATCTTCCGACCGCAAAAACCACTCGAATCCTTGCCGAGGTGATAGAGCAGCGGGAAAGAGAGGCGGGAGGTACAATGCCCGCGCTTGCTGCAATGGTAACTCAAGCCTATATGGGCCGGTTTAAAATCCCTCAAGAAAGAATTGGAAAAATCTTATCAGATGTAGCTATAAAAAATCACTTTAATGGTTCTCTGAACCCCCTTGCGCAGTTTCAAAAGAGAATCACATTTGAAGACTATAAAGGGAGTAAATTTATCTCCGAACCCTTGAGGCTCTATGACTGCTCTCCGATTACAGACGGTGCGGCTGCTTTAGTTCTTACAAGTGAAAAAACGGATATTCTCGTTTCAGGAATAGGTCAGGGAACAGACACGCTCGGCGTAAGTCATAGAAGCTCGCTCTCTTCCTTTATGGCTACACGGATTGCGGCAAAACAGGCCTATAATATGGCGGGGATTGGACCCAAGGATATAAACTTCGCCGAGGTACATGATGCCTTCACGAGCTTTGAGATTATAAATAGCGAGGACCTGGGATTCTTTGAGGAAGGAAACGGATGGGAAGCCGTTGAGGACGGCATTACTCAAATTGATGGGCAGTTTCCAATAAACCCGTCGGGCGGCCTCAAATCAAGAGGGCACCCCGTCGGCGCATCGGGGCTTGCCCAGATTGTTGAATCCGTATGGCAGATGAGAGGAGAGGTTGACGCAAAGCGTCAGGTAGGGAAAACAGATATAGCTCTGACGCATTCTATAGGAGGGCTTGGAAATAACAACTTTGTTACAATCTTGGAGAAGAGTAAAGAAAACATAAAACCAACCCAAAGAACCAGTTTCTACACCCTCCCAGTTTCCATTCCACAGACCACAAGTGATGACATAATAATTGATAGAGCGGAAGGAATACTTGAGACATTTACAGTCCTTCATGTCCCACCTGAAGGATTTCCTTCACCCCTCATTCTCGGCTTTATCCAGATTGAGGGTGGTAGACGCCTCCTTGCCCGTGCAATGTTTCTAGGGAAACACCATGTGGGCGAAAGGGTAAAAGTCGAAAGGGAAGGCAACACACATCTCTTTAGAAAAGTAAGCCTCAAGGAAAAATTCAAATACTACCTGCGCCTGATTGGAAAAAGGACAAAGAGTTTTAGAAGGTTGCCTTTTTATAATTATTCGAACCACAAGGAGGATTTATAAGCACATAGTCAGTTTCATTTCTGCCGTGTCTTCAAAAGCTCCAGCACCTTTTGAAATACATCAATCGGGCTCAAAACCCCCACTACCTTTCCACTACCATGGGAAGAGGCAACCGGGAGTATTTCAATCTGCTCACGCATAAGCACTAGTGTTGCATCCACTAATGATTGATTCTCAATGATTGCAGATGGATGCTTTCGCATAAAGTCAG
>JBLNAE010000124.1:0-7675 GCA_050259195.1 Ignavibacteriales bacterium | reverse complement strand
GGCAAGTCAAAGATAGAACACCTTGACGGTCACATTATCAGCCCTGATAATAACGCCAGGGCTGAGTCTGAATCTAAACAGCCCGCTGATAAGCTACAGGAAGCCCATAATTAGGACTTTGATAAACAGGCTAGCTCACACCTAGGCTCGCGATCCTTAATACGGCCACGGAGATTCTTAAGAGTCGTAGAAAGCAGATAGAGTTAGCTGAGGTTCTGAGGTTGGCGGGAGATCTTGAGGCGTGGGCCTGGGGTAAATGAGGCGAATGGGGTGAGCCGGTATCTCAGTTGCTGGTTCACCTAGATCTAAAATCAATAAAACAAAAAGAAGGTGTGACGATATGTCGAATGAGAGAGAAAACATTGATTACCTCACAGTGAAGACCGGCGAAAGCGAGCAGTTGACACCGGAACATGCACTCATCCTAGCACACGATGAACTCGAGAAGGGAGGGGCAAAAGCCGAGAGAGCCATAGTGATTTTCATTTATGACGAAGACGCGGGAGACAATATTATCTCTCATTATAAGTGGTATCTATCAAATTTAGACAGGGGCAACTTTATGTTTGCCCTTGAGGAGCTCTAGCACACTCTTACTTATCTGCGGAAAGCACGGAGATGAAGGGAAAAAGTGGTAGTCGCACCTTTTGGAAATTTGATTTGGCGGCAACGCACATTTCCCTGAGAAGTTAAGGTCGCAGTTTCTAAGAGCAGTATCCCGGCGCGGGGAGCATATTAGGGCTCCTCCTAATTGGGCGACTTCCTACTCCGGGCTGAAAAACGTATAAGTGCAAGGGTCGTAATATTTACATGTAACTGTCCCAGAAGAGCGGATCATGAATGTCAGTTATCCGTATAACCCTTTAACCGTATTTATGCAGCCGAACGGCTTTCATTTTTGTTTTGTTATCTTTGCTCATTAAGTCTCTCCTGACGAAACAGCGCCACAGAACGCGCCTCCAGTTCATAGGGCTCACCGGTTTTCACACGTGGATGTTCCCGTCTTCCCGTTACTTCCCGTGTGTCCAGAACAAGCTCCCACTGCACATCGGATTGGGAGGCCGGTAGAACAAAGGGAATCGGCTCATAGTGGGCATTGAGAAGAATCAGCATCGTGTCGTCCACAATCCGGTTCCCTTGTTTGTCAACCTCATCGAGGGCGTCGCCGGCTAGTTGAAATCCAAAGCAGCGCGTTTCAGGGCTGTTCCATTCCTCGTCGGTCATCTCCTTGCCATCAGGCCGGAACCAGATGATGTCTTTGACCTCGGAGCCACGGATCTGCTGTCCATGGAAAAACTTGCGTCGCCTGAAGACTGGGTGCTGACAAAATAACTGAATCAAAAAGCGGGTGAACTCCAATAGCTCCTGCCGCGGTTGATCCAGATTCCAGTCTAACCAGGAGATTTCGTTGTCCTGGCAATACGCGTTGTTATTTCCGTGCTGGGTGTGCCCTATCTCATCACCGGCGAGTAGCATTGGCACTCCCTGAGAAAGGATCAGGGTTGCCAGAAAGTTGCGCTGTTGGCGTGCTCGGAGTGCTAGGATCTCTGGGTCATTGGTTGGCCCTTCTACACCACAATTCCAGCTTTGGTTATCATTGGTGCCATCTCGGTTCTCCTCTCCATTAGCCTCATTGTGCTTCTCGTTATAGCTAACCAGGTCATGTAAAGCGAACCCATCATGAGCTGTCACGAAATTTATACTGGCATAGGGCCGGCGGCCCTCATATTCATAGAGGTCACTGCTTCCCGTCAGGCGGTAGGCCAACTCGCCTACCTGCCCACTGTCTCCCTTCCAGTACTTCCGTACATTGTCCCTGTACTTGCCGTTCCACTCGGCCCATTGAATAGGGAAGTTGCCGACCTGGTAACCTCCCATACCTATATCCCACGGCTCCGCAATCAGTTTCACTTGCGATATTACGGGGTCCTGCTGGATAATGTCAAAGAACGCTCCGAGTCGGTCCACATCATAGAGTTCCCGTGCCAGCGCCGATGCTAGGTCAAACCGGAACCCATCTATGTGCATCTCCAGCACCCAGTATCTCAAGCTGTCCATAATGAGCTGGAGAGTGCGCGGGTGCATCATATTAAGGGTGTTGCCGGTGCCAGTATAGTCCATGTAGTAGCGGGGATTATCAGCTACCAGGCGGTAATAAGCGGCATTGTCAATCCCCCGAAAGCACAGGGTAGGCCCCATATGATTTCCTTCGGCGGTATGGTTGTAAACTACATCCAGGATGACCTCTATCCCCTCACGGTGGAGAGCCTTGACCATGGTCTTGAACTCTGATACCTGTTGTCCTAAGACCTTGGTGCTTGAGTATCGCATCTCAGGTGCAAAGAAGCCAATTGAGTTATATCCCCAGTAGTTGGTAAGCCCACGATCCACAAGATACCTGTCATCCACGAACTCGTGAACCGGCATCAGTTCTACCGCATTGACTCCTAACGAGAGAAGGTAGTCCATGACTGCATGGTGGATAAGACCCGCGTAGGTTCCTCGTAGCTCCTCAGGTACATCGGGGTGTCGGGCTGTAAATCCTTTAACATGCATCTCGTAAATTAGTGTCTTGTGCCACGGAATTCGGGGAGACGTGTCATCCTCCCAATCAAACCCCGGATCCACAACCACACACTTCGGCATATCAGAGGCGCTGTCCCTCTCGTCTTTGGAGAGATCGGCGTCTGGGTCTGGTCCTAATGTATAGCCAAAAAGTGTATCACTCCACCGAACCTCTCTACTGATCGCCCTGGCGTAAGGGTCTAAGAGGAGCTTGGCCGGGTTGAACCGATGACCTGCTGCCGGTTCATAAGGACCATAAACCCTATACCCGTAGAGTTGTCCCGGACGAACGTCGGGGAGATATGCGTGCCAGACCTGTTGGGTTCGCTCAGGCATCTGGATTTTGGCTGTTTCCTGGTTCCCGTCCTCTCCTCCAAACAGACACAGCTCTACTTTGTCGGCGTTCTCTGAAAAAAGTGCAAAATTCACACCCGCCACATCCCAGGTTGCCCCAAGCGAATATGCCTTCCCCGGCCATACCTTTGGTGAATTACCACCTATTTCGTTTTTCTCATTCATCTTTTAATTCTCCTTGTTCGGTTCTCTGCAACATAAGACTCCAGTAACTCTATGGAGACAGTGATTAAGTCAACTAAAACCTCTATCATTTATTTTCTATCCCCGTAATTTGCCCAGAAGGTAAACCACCCCAGAAGCCATGAGTAGGCCTATCACAGGCCTCTCCTTGCTCGCGGATGTTATCAGGTCTTTGACTTAGCTTCTTTACCAAGTTCTGGACTATACTCTTAAGCTCATTGGATGGCTAGTTCTCACTCTTACCTCTTAGTAGCTTGGCTATAAGGAGCCCTAATCCCAAAACCACAATAAGTAGACTTACTAAGGGCCTTTCCCCAATCTGCCGCTGTATAGCCCCGATTCCCTTCTTGCCCACTTTACTGCCGTCGTCTAATACCTGACGTATCTTATCCATCGAGCATTGGACCTTATCCCCGAGCTCTTCCTTGGCTGCCCCAACCTTGCCCTTGCCCATATCTGTAAACTTCTGGACTAAATCAGTTAGCTCTGAGCGTAGCTTATCTATATCAGCCTTCAAAGCCTCCAAATTCAACTCCTGCGACTCATGTTCTGTCATTGGTCACCTCCATTAATCTTATTTATTCATGACCTTCTCTTTTGAATGTTTACTGAGGAGAAAAACACGGCACTTTCTCCTGGCAGTCTCCAGCCCCTTTTGCCGCATGGATTAATGATCCCCGGACCGCCGTAGCGTGGATCATCGCTCGACCAGATGAGCCGCCATGAACCACCGCTGATTGGCGCCAGGAGAGGTTCGGGAGCGGGGTTATATTCGATATCAGGCCCGAGATTAACAACCAGCAGACGATCGTCTCTATCCTCACCAAAGAATCGGAGAATTAATGCCCCTGGACTCAGAACAGCACCATCAATATGCTCGTTTGCCTGTGCAGCAATAACCGAATCTTCTCGACGCAAGCGCAACAAATCCTGATGAAAGAGATAAATTCCGGCGTGAGATTCACGCTCAGAGAAATCTAATTTTGAACGCTCGAAAGTAGATAACGCGCAGGGGTCTGGAACCCGCTCCTGAGCCTCCGGTGACCCATAGCTGGGAAACTGTACAAGGAATTCCTTACGCCCTTGGTGAAGACGTTTCGCCAGTGCTTCTTCGCGGTAATCGGCGAAGTACAGAAACGGGTTTGAAGCACCAAATTCCTGGCCCATAAATAACATTGGTGTTCCAGGTGCCAGGAGCATCAGTGCAGTGATTGCACGATAACGAGCCGGGCTCGTCAGGACATGAATGCGTGTGCCATAAAGAGTATTTGCCACTTGATCATGATTTTGAGTAAATAAGACGAATGCGCTGGCTGGCTCCCATGTTACGGCTGTGCCTCTGGGCTGTTTCTGCCACTTGTAGCGTTGCCCTTGATAGAGAAACCCACGTTTTATAGATGAAATAAATTCCTGCGGCTCGCCGCGGTAATCCGTATAATAAGCCTCGCGTCGGCCTGTTAGAGCAACCATAGCCGAGTGGTGAAAGTCATCGTTCCAGAGCGCATCGAGGCCATAGCCTCCTTTTTCAACCGGAGCAAGACAAATAACATTCTGTGGCTCGTTCTCTCCTATGAACACGATCTTTCTATTTCCAGCCACCTCTCGCGTTCTTTGTGAAATCTCTGCTATTATGTGCATGGGGCCTGAGTCGTATATGTTCTGCGTTGCATCGAGACGGAGTCCGTCTATGTGGAACTCGGCAATCCAGTAGCAGGCATTGCGTATGAAAAACTCCCGAACCTCTTTCGACCCCGGCCCATCGAAATTGGGCGGCTCTCCCCAGTCGGTCTTGTATCGGTCTGTAAAGTAATCATCGCTATATTCCTTGAGGTAATTGCCATCCGGCCCAAGGTGGTTATATACAACGTCGAGTATAACTCCAATGCCGCATCTATGCGCCGCATCAACGAATCTCTTCATTGCTTCGGCGGCGCCATACACATGAGCGGGCGCATACATGCCTACGCCGTCGTATCCCCAGTTCCATCGGCCAGGGAATTCAGCAACCGGCATTACTTCAATAAGTGTTATTCCGAGATGTCTCAACTCCTCAAGCTCTCGTGCTGCGGCATCAAACGTTCCCTCACGTGTAAATGTACCGATATGCATCTCATAAATCACCTGCCCCGATATATCCACCCCACGCCAATCCCAATCGCTCCATCTGTATGCCCATGGATTAACTACCATTGAAGGTCCGTCAGGCCCTTCCGGCTGAAATCTGGAGCAGGGGTCAGGATACATCCTATCTCCATCTAACTGGTATCTGTAGAGAGACCCCGCCTCTATGCCAGGTACAATTCCAGAAAAATATCCATTCCCTTCGCGATCGAGTGAGATAATCGTTCTACTTCCATTTCCAATCACAACTTCAACCCGTTTGCGCTTCGGTGCCCAGACCCTGAATCGTACTCCATTAGGAAGTACTTCTGCCCCCAAGTTAAGCCGCCAAACTGCTTTGTCTTTGGCCATTCCGCAATCCCATTTTATGCACAAAGCTTTTCTATTACTATTCTTTCACCAGGAATAATCTCTTTCAAACAACAAAACTGATTCTCTAACTGCCCATTCCTAGAAAAAGAGAGGGTTCATTGCTCCTGCCTCTAACCCGATTTTCTTTCCGAGCATTGAGAATGCCAAATACCGGATTCTGTGCCCTTTTATCTTTTGGCCCCTCCTTTTTACTTAGGACTTACTTTGCATTGCTCTTACTGAGTCATTTTACGCAGTTGGTATTGCCAGAGAAGAATTGTAGCTTGCCTTTTATACCAAGCTTAATCCCACTTTATCCACCAACTCTTTACCTTACTATTCTCTCACAAAGAGGAGCCTCAGGTCAAGAAAAATTTTGTGTCCGAACCCAGATAGGTATGGAGATACCTGCCAGTCAGGGATAGGTATAAATGCGTGCACCGATGATAAGATGTTAGAGTCGGGTATTGGAAGCTCAGAGGTAACTTGGGGGAAAAACTCTGCGCCTGTGATTATACGTCCTCATGATCGCTTATCGTTTTTCATTAAAATTACCTCTTTGTTTAGATAAAGCCATTTTATGAATAAATATTTTCTTTAATAATTGTCACACCAAGAATGACCTGTTTCAACCAAAATTTCTCCCCAACTGCCCATTTCCATAAAACACAAGGATGGAGTAATCCCGCACAGGAGGATCAGCTAGGTTTTTCTGTTTTTTATCACTCCTTTGTTATATCGCTAATGTTGCAAACATCTTTTCAAAGCAAGCCCTAAAATCTGTTTTTTAATATTCCGGCATCTGATTTTATATGAAGTTATAATATTATCTACCACACATGATTTAAAGATGGAGGAAGAACATGTCAATAATAGCTTGGATTATATTGGGTCTGATTGCCGGTTTTGTTGGCAGCAAGATAGTTAATAAGAGAGGAGAAGGAATTATTGTTGATATTCTCCTAGGAATAGTTGGTGCAGTAGTAGGAGGTTGGTTATTCAGCCTATTTGGGATGCATGGTGTAACAGGATTAAATATTTATAGTTTTGTAGTGGCAGTGATTGGGGCTATAGTTTTTCTGCTAATCTATCATGTAATCCGCCGTGCAGTCTAAGTTTAGTAGGGGATAGCATAGATAAAACCCCACCTCAAAAGGTTCATGCATAAAATGGGATAATTTTTCTGATTCTGTTCATAGTATCTCTGATCCTCAGTAGAGGAACACCATCGTTCTAGATTAGTCAAGACGAGTAAATCTAAGGTTCAAGAGACTAAACTAAAAATGAAATCAACTTATTTTGAGGCTCTGGGGGGTTGCTATGGGTTCTGAGCCGAAAGACAAATTTCTATCTCATAATAGTGATGAAGTGATTTCAATAGATTCTTCTAAACCTGAGCCGGGCATCACAAAGTTAGCCGATTTCCCACCCGGATCCATGGGTATCCGCTCCTTTGCGCTAACAGGGCTCTTTATTCTTGCTCTCTTTTACACGCTTTACTTTGCCCGTGTTCTAGTTTTACCGATTATGCTGGCTCTGCTTCTCACCTTTCTATTAAGGCCAGTGGTGCGCAGCCTTAAAAACTTCCATATCCCGGAGCCGCTCTCGGCAGCGCTGGTGCTGTTGACATTCTTGGGAGTAGTGGGTTATGGAGCCTACCAGCTCTCTACACCCGCCTCGGAATGGATAGCAAAGGCGCCGCAGACCTTTAATAAGATAGAAGATAAGTTACGCGTCTTGAGAAAGCCTGTAACTCAGGTCAGTAAAGCTACAGAACAGGTTCAAAATATGGCGAATAGGAAGGAAGGTGAGAAGACACAGGTAGTAGAGCTCCAGAGTCATAATTTGAGAGACATTCTACTGGGTCAAACCTCCGCGGTCATCACCGGAGCAGCAACGATGTTCATACTTCTTTACTTCCTGCTTGCTTCAGGAGATCTCTTCCTGCTCAAGTTGGTTAAGGTAATGCCTACACTCCAAGACAAGAAGCGGGCTGTTGAGATTGCTCATCAGATCCAACAACAAATTTCCACGTATCTTTTTACAGTGACTCTGATTAACAGCGGTTTGGGCCTGGCAATTGGTGTAGCAATGTACTTTA
>JBLNAE010000123.1:0-18123 GCA_050259195.1 Ignavibacteriales bacterium | reverse complement strand
GTTAAACTAACATCAGGTTGTCTGGCTATCTCTGCTCGTATACGTGCTTGATAATCTGCCAGTGCACGCTTTGGTCCACCCCCATGCGCCAGAGCCGCACAACTACCTCTGTTGCGCCATCTATGCCAGAGCTTTTCGATAAAGGACAAACTGACTCCAAAACGATCGGAGATCTCTGGTTGTGTCTGTTCATCAGCTTCAAGGACCTCAACTATTCTTTGGCGTAAATCTTGGGAATATGGTCTCATACCCGAATTGTAATTAAACTATGCCGTACATACAATAGGAATCCGCTCTAAGCCTCTCTCTGCAATATTCCTCGGATAAGACGTTGAGTATAGCTTTGGCTTTAGTTACAACAGTAACTTGAGCAGAGAAAGACTTAATCGTAACCATACCCTGTATCCTTGTTAGCCCAGGGATTGATTGTGAGAGGTCGCATAGCCTGTTTTATTTTTTCACCAATAAAAAAGTGGTAGCGATTTTGGTAGCTACACGCACTACAATTTAACATAAACACGTAATAACGTATATAAATACCATGAGCACAGAAAGTGAGGAACGGCCTGTAAAATCAGGCTATTTCTTTATTCTTGTTTATCTGTGCTTATATGTGTTAAGCCGTCAAAATGAATTGAGCATTACTTCGCTTTTTTCTAATCCGTATTTTATTTGGTTCTATAATAATTAGATTTCCCTCCAGGGGCTTTGTCGTCCGTTCGGATCATACTGGCAGACTGTCTTAACGTTCCGACGGTTTCATCTGCCAATTCTCTCATAACCTCCTTTGCTGGCTGTATGCGCAATGCAAGACCCGCGTTCTGTCTGATATAGCGCGAGCGCCTCTATTTAGCTATCTTTGAGCTATTATCTATCTCCTGTCAACAAAAGGCTCCCTAATGTGTTAAAATATTAGGTAGAGTTTTTGGGATGGTTTTATCGGATTTTTGGGTTCTGTTCCGGTATTGAAAGGGGATAAAATGCGGGAGAAATAATGCCTGATTATAATTTTGATTTCCTATTTATTGGTGGAGGTGTTTTAGGCTCGTCTGGGGCGATGGCGATTTCTAAAAGGCTTGCCGAACGTGGAGGAAGCGCGCGGATAGCCGTAATTGATGTGGATTTAGAAGGGGAATACTCTTCTACGCTCAAAAATGCGGGAGGCGTTCGAGTTACATGGCGAAACCGTGCAAATATAGAACTCTGCAAGTATTCAATTGATTTCTACGAGACCATTCGAGATGAAATCCAGTTTCGAGAACTCGGCTACTTCTGGATGCATGATGAGGAATCGTGGAAGGAAGTAAAGAAAAATCACCCACTCTATAGAGAATATGGGTTATCAGTTGAACTTCACCCTTCAGAGGCTATCCCTCAGTTTCTGCCATTCGTTGATAACCTGGAGGGTATTGCCGGGCTTTCCATATCGAGAAAGGCGGGGTTGATTGACCATTATTCGCTTAGGGAATATTACAGGAGGGAGGCACGGAAAAATGGAGTTGTATTCTTTGACGGATGGTATGTAAAGAGGATAGCTAGGGAAGATAGGAAAGCAACTGAGGTTATTGCGAATAAGATAGGAAGACCGGATGAAAATGCTGAGAATAAATCTGAGACTGTCAAAACATATCTCGTAAATGGGGAAGTTGGATTGCCCGGAGAAGAGATTTCGTTCAGATGCGGCGTCCTTATAAACACAGCGGGAGCGTGGGCGCCTAGAATTTCTAAACTCTATGGGTTTAATGATGAACAGATCAAGCCTCGAAGGAGACAGATGGTTGTCATACGCTGTCCAGAAGTAGACCTTTCGCATTATGGGATGATTATAGATACGTCAAATGTCTATTTTCATAAAGATGCCGAAAACATACTTGCCGGATACTCAAACATGGATGAGTCTTATGGATACAATTTTGAATTCAACTTCGGGGGAATGGGCGAAGAGAGTCTTTTTATAAAATACATCTGGCTTCCGCTTTACGATAGGGTTAGCAGGTTTGAAAGAGTAAAGTTTTTAAGAGGCTGGGCGGGCCTTTACGCTGAAACTCCCGACCGCTCAGGTTACTTGGGAAGGGTTCCTGGGTTTGAAAACGTCTATGAGTGTGCAGCGCATACGGGAAGAGGGCTTATGATTTCCTACGGAGCCGGGGCTGCACTTTCGGACCTAATCTTGGACGGCAGATTTAGAGAGGAACTCGACCATGCAAAGGGCCTCTCAAGAGAGAGACCATCGGGGGAGCTATTTGAGGAATTACATTTGTAGTAGAAAGGGGATGGGTGAAGAACGGTCGTTCACCTCTACAAATACATAAACTAGAAAATAGTTTGGAGTAAAGAAGCGATGAGAAATACAGATCAATTAAAGACATCTATGGTTAGGCATGGAGAGCCACCTTACTATGCCTATTTTGAACATCCAGACGGAAGTTGGTACATGGTTTGGATGACAGAGACATACCCAAAGACAGAGCGCGGACATCGATTCCACGTTCATTCCAATTACGACAAGTTAGGAGTAGTGAGACCAAATCTTGAGATAAAGTGGTATGAGCAATCTTACGGGATGAAAAACTGGGATTTCCATACCCATGAGGATGCTGTTGCCCATTTTTACCATGAGAGATTTCTTCCCAGGATGGAACATGAGTATAGGCTTGTTATGGGCAATATCCCCTCTGAATGGCTTTCCGTAGAGACGAAAGGAGAGCCGAATAGGGGTTAGATCTCCACTTTTATCGAGTTCCCGTCTACCTGCACTCTGTAACTCTTTAGATGCCTTTTAGCGGGAGGACCTAGGACCTCTCCTGTTTTTAAATTGAACTGTGCTCCGTGCCAGGGGCATGTAACCACGTGTTCTTCGCATTCTCCTTCCGAAAGCGGACCGCCTACGTGTGTGCATGCATCATCAATTGCATAGTAAATTCCTCCAACATTAAAAAGGGCTATCTTTTTGTCTTGGACTTCCACACACATTCCCTGTCCCGGTTTAAGGTCGCCCGTCTTCGCAACTTCAATCAGATTTCCCATTTTACTCTCCTTATCTCAACCATTAACAAAATTTATATACGTTTTTAAAAACTAACGCAAGGAGCTAACCCAACTTATTGTAATTATATTTGAATTGATATCCCTCTTCGGTCATCCTTACACCATCAATGTATATATTGTCTTCACTATCAATTCCTACTCGCCCTTTTGCTATAAGGTGGTGGACTGCGAAGGGAAATATTTGCCATTCTCCTTCTTCCCTTATTTTCTCCTGCATTTCCTTTACGTTTTCCTCATTGAGACCCTCGAGAGAAATTGGCTGAGACTGAATGATTGCCGGACCGAATCGCTGCCCCTCTCTGGAGAGGAAGACCGTGCATTTAATCTCTTTCTCTCCGGCTCTCAGGGCTTGAACGGATGCGTCAACACCTCGAATGAGGTACGCTTTTGTAGTATCTCCGGGATAGAGGTTTATGATTCTGTTTTCGTATCTATTTATGAACAGGCTGCCCAGCTTTCTTCTGTAACCTGCTAAAACTATCAAATCGGGAGTGCAAATCTCCTCAATGAGGGCAATTGCGGCTGAGTCGTAGTAGTCCCTGATTTCATCATCATCGGGACCCTTTTGCAGAATCTCGAAGTAGGATTTTGAGCTTAGGCTAATCACAGGGATTCTAAACCCTTTGACAATCTCCACTCCCATACAGTTTGGTGCATTTGTAAAAACTGCGCTGATTTCTCCGTAGTTTTTATCTCCCGATTCTTCTAATCTCCTCTGTTCTTCATGGAGCGCTCTGAGGTTCGTGCCTGAGCCAGAGACAAAAACGGCTACGCTCATTGGGTTATTATCCGGTTTATATATCAGTTTTATTTCTTTCATAGTGAATAAATTTGCATCCTTTCGTTTTTTAAGAAATTATATCTGTCTAATAAACATGAGCAACTTGACTCAGAGGGTGCTTACGGCAGTTGTCGGAGTTCCGGCGCTCTATTTCATTTTTTACCTGGGCGGAATCCCGTTTCTCGTTTTTATTCTCGCGGCTATTTTCGTTGGAGGGCTTGAGTTTTCTAGGCTTTTGCGGGCAAAAGGGGTCTCTTCGGCAAGGGGATTGGGACTTATATCGAGTTTGGTTCTGGCAGTAGCCGCCTACGTTGGATATTTCTATCTCGGCGTTTTTTTTACAATTTCTATGATCGCTGTTTTTATATTGCAGCTAAGAAATCAGGAATTATCAGGCCCTCTTATGGAGATGAGCGCAACACTTTTTGAGATTGTTTATCTGGGATGGTTTCTGAGCCATGCGGTTTTACTCCGAAATATAGGTTATAACTCGAACGTAAAAGCCTACGCCGAAGCCGTGCAGGACCTAAAAGACGCTGGGTTTTTCTACGTCTTCTTTGTCGTATCATGTGTCTTTTTGAATGATACCGGAGCGTATTTTGCAGGCAGATGGAAAGGGAAGAGAAAGTTGATCCCCAGAGTCAGCCCCGGCAAAACCGTTGAAGGAACAATAGGCGGAATAATATCTTCAATTATCACGGCGGAGGTGGCGAATCTTATTTTTAAATCCCCTCTCGAATACTACTGGGCTTTTATATTTGGATTTGTAATCGGCGTCATTGGGGTTCTCGGAGACCTCGTTGAATCCATGATTAAAAGAAGCGCCGGAGTAAAAGATTCAGGAGGAATTCTTCCCGGCCACGGTGGCATCCTCGATAGATTTGATAGTCTGATTTTTGCATTTCCGACCTTCTACTATTTTGTAGTTATTTACTACTGGCTGAAGGGTGTTCATTTCGGAGGGTAGGGTATTTTCTTAAATAGAGTCGAACCAGATGGCTATTATCACTATCTCTGAACAATCAGATAGTTTGGGTCTCGAAGTAGCTACAAGAATCTCTCAAAGGTTGGGCTTTGTTTTGGTAGATGGCGCGTTTATTATCAATAAATTAAATACCGCGCAAGCGTTGGACGAAGAAGAATTTATCGGGCGGATGGTTCGCGGCGAATTTTCGCCTGAGATAATTAAAAAACTAATAATCGAAGGAGGCTTGAAAGATAACATCATAGTTTTTAATCTCGGAGGAGAGGTTCTCTTTCGCGGTTTTCCCGGGACCCTCCATGTAAAAATTCATGACTCTCGAAGAGAATTCGGCAAATTAAAAAGGGGGAGAAATTACACAAGGCTCATTAAAGAACTTTATGGAAAGGTGAGATTGGGCAGCAACTTTTATGACCTGCAGATTAAGGTGGAAAATATGGATACGGATTTTGCTGTGGATTTAATTTTAAAAGCAGCAGAGACAAAGGGTATTTCTGCGAAGGCTGGATTAACGTGGAGGGCACTTGAGAAATTAAAAGCCGGTTTGGAGAGGTCGGATTTCTCTCCCAAGCTAAACGAGGAATATAAACATTTATTAATACCTTCTTTTGCACATTCGAGCGAGAGAGATTTTGCGAGGGTTTTGGATTTCTATCGAATTAGGTGGGAGTATGAACCTAGGAGCTTTCCAATTAAGTGGGATAATAATGGTAACGCGATAGAAAAATTCACACCGGACTTCTACCTTCCTGAACTGGACCTCTATATTGAACTTACTACGCTCAAACAAAGCCTCGTAACAAAGAAGAATCGCAAGGTTAGAATGTTAAGAGAGTTTTATCCAGATGTGAACATAAAGATATTTTATGGAAAGGATTATAAGATGTTGTTGGAGCGTTTTGGTATAAAAGGAAAAGGCCCCAAGTGACCTTAATTCTTTTGAAAACCTCTGCTTGCTTTTCCTTACTTGATTTGACCTTTCGGTTTTATCTTTCGGTACTTAACTTAAGCTTTGGTTTTCAAATTGCCTCTAGCCTCTTGGAGCCTTTTGTTAATAATATAGTCCCATTTTTACCTGATGTCAAGTCTTTTTTATTTGAGTAATCATTTTCAGATCGCGGCTGGAAACCGCTCTAAAACGAATTAACCGACCCGGGGTTGGTATTAGTGAGAATAAATCAATTAAAATGGCCTGATATAGCGTATCAAGGAAATACGGGTTAGAATAAATCTGGACCTGTTGGAGAGAGCAAAGTGTACGAGGACATAGAGAGGGTTCTGATTACAGAAGAAGAAATAAAGAGGCGGGTTAAAGAGTTGGGAGAAGAAATATCGCGTGATTACAAGGGAAAGGATCTTGTGATTGTTGCCGTCCTTAGGGGTGCTATTGTGTTTCTATGTGACCTAATAAGAGAGATTTCTATTCCGATTACTCTTGATTTCCTGTCAATATCCAGTTACTCAGGACAAACTCAGACCGGGGTAGTAAGGATACTGAAGGATTTAGACGAGAGTATTGAAGATAGACATGTAATTTTAGTGGAGGATATTATTGATACGGGCTTAACCCTTAATTATATACTCAAGACACTAAAAGCAAGAAGACCTGCTGACATTCGCGTATGCGCCCTTTTGGATAAAAAGGCGCGCCGGATTGTGGATGTCCGAATTGATTATGTGGGATTTGAAATACCCGACGAGTTTGTGGTCGGATATGGGATGGACTACGGCCAGAGGTATAGAAGCCTTCCATTTATCGGAATCCTTAAGAGAGAGATTCTAGCTAAATAGGGTGACGATTATCCGATGTCATGTGATTAGGCATATACTTCAGCACGGCTCCTCTGGCATATTCTGGGTCAGATAAGTAAAATACAAATATAAGTGAATGTACGGAGGATCAAAAAGATGGGAAGGGAATACCAGAAATTTATAGCTGCCGCGGTGCAGACCGCTCCGGTTTTTTTAAGTAAAGATGAGACTATAGGAAAAGCATGTAGCTTGATTGAAGAGGCCAGGGAAAAAGGGGCTGATTTAATAGTCTTCCCGGAGGCTTTTATCCCTGCTTACCCATACTGGCCTAAAGACCTGGGAGCCGGGTCTGAAAGAAGGCTAGTTCTTGATGCCTTTACAGAGCTTTATAAAAACTCGGTAGAAGTTCCGAGTGAAGACACGGATAAACTTGGAGAAGCTGCAAGGAAAGCCGGAGCCCTTGTAATCATTGGCGTGAATGAAAGAGAAGGGGGCACTCTCTACAATACGATACTCTTTATAGATAAAGACGGTGAGGTCTTAGGCAGGCACAGGAAGCTCATGTCAATTGACAGCGAAAAGTGCATATGGGGAATGGGCGGTGGGGAAGACCTCAGGGTGTTTGATACCTCGCTCGGAAGGGTAGGGGGGTTTTTCTGCTATGAGCATCACATGACCCTGGCTAAGTATGCGATGTTTACGGAAGGGGAGCAGATACATGCGGGACTCTGGGCGGGGCATGGATTTGTTAAACCCACGATGGACTTCTCAAGCAGGCAGTACGCATTCGAGGGGCAGGTGTTTGTAATTGCGGCTTCTGGTTATATTAATGAGAGTATGATTCCGGATAACTTTCCCCTCAAAAAATACACAAAATGGGATTTTCCCGGCGGAAGCGGGATAATAAATCCAAGAGGGGAATACCTAGCAGGGCCTCTCTACGATAAAGAAGCTATACTCTATGCCGAAATTGATATGGATATGATTATAAGGGCTAAGGCTGTGATGGACGCCGCAGGGCATTTTTCAAGACCCGACATACTGAGTTTGAATATAAATAGGGGTAGATACTCTCCCATAAAGACCAAAAGGATTAGTTCAACTCCGCTCACTACAGGTTCTTTGAGTGAATACGAAGAGATCAGAGATGCGATAGATGAATTGAGGGAAAAGTACGATAGGCTCGAATCGAAGATCGAAGAGCTTATCAAGGGTTCCCCTTATAAGAGAATGAAGAAGTGATTGGCGTGAATCACAATTAGCGGCGTGCGCGATAAAGAATTTCTTGGATTCCATCTATTTACTGCGCCTGGAGTGACGCAAATGGACTGGAGAATTCTAAGCGTTTTAGTTATTGCAGGGTGGGGGGTTGGGTCGTTCTTAGCGAAACTAGCCAATGGATACGGTTCGCCGTACCAGGTTTATATCTTTGAATTCCTGGGAACGTCTATAACTGCTTCTCTATTTGCCGTATTTTACAGAAAGGTTTTAAAAGACGCATTTTTATTCCCCGACTGGCGTTTGATAATCTCAGGCGTATTAATGGGGGTATCCTGGACTCTGGCAACCGTTATGTTTATATTGGCTTTAGAAAAAGAGCGCGCTTCTATTATAACCCCCCTGACTTCGCTCTATCCTGCTATAACCCTCTTTTTAGCGGTTATTCTGCTAAAAGAGAGCATTCGTCCGCATGAAATTTTGGGAATAGTATTTGTTTTAGCGGGCGGTTTTCTATTATCGCTTTAGAAGCGTATTCCCATTAGAACAGAGAGCGTTTTAACGTCCCTCATCCACTTCTCCACGGGATGGTCTTGAATAAATCCGTGCCCTCCTAAAATCTGGACGGCGTCTGACGTAACCCTTGTACCCATTTTATTTGCCTGGAGAACTGCTTTTTCCGCAAGAACAGAGGCCTCTTCTTTTCCCTTATCAAAAGCCCAGGCCGCCTGCCATAAGGTCCATCTTGCTGCATCCACTTCCATTGCCATCTCAGCCATCATGAATGAAAGCCCCTGATGCTGGTAGAGAGGAGCGCCGAAAGCCACTCTTTCAGAAGCATACTTGAATGCGTATTCACTGGCCGCTCTTGCGCATCCGACCGCTAAAGCAGCCGATATAATTTTCTCTCTTATAAATATACTTTCGAGAGCTTTTTGAAAATCAGAAGTGCTATCTAAAATGTTTTCGTTCGGGACTTTGCATCCATCTAGGATTATGTCTGCCGTCGGGACGCAAATGAGTCCGAGCTTTTCATGCGCTTTTTCAAATTTTAGTCCGGCTGTGTTTTTATCTACAATAAAAGCCCTTGCTTCATTCTTGGATTCTACCCTAGCAAACACAACGTAAAGATCGGCTCTATCTCCATTTATTACACAGAACTTCTTTCCGGAAATTAAGAAGCCCCCATCTACCAGGGTTGCTATTGTTTGCATATTTCCCGGTATGAAATCGGGTCTATCTTCAATAAGACAGAGGGCGTATCTCAAACGGCAATTAGACGGGTTTAAAAAGGGAGAGAGGTATTTCTCCTTTTGGCTCTCATCTCCAATCTCAAGCAGGGCATATCCCGCAAGCCCAGCTCCATTTATAAGGGAGAGTGCTGCTCCAACATCCCCCCATGCAAGCTCTTCAAATATAACGGTGGCGCTTGTTAGACCTATTCCGCTTCCGCCGTATTCTTCAGGGTAATCAATCAGATTGAGGTCCAGTTCCGAGAATTTTCCCCTCAACTCTTCGGGAACGTCTCCATCTCTTTCAAAATCCCTAAGTCTTGGGCGAACCTCTTTCTCTGCAAATCTGTGGACTTCTTCCTTTATAGCCTCTAGTTCTTTGTCTATTTCAAATGAGATTGCCATGGCTTGAAGCAGGGGTACGTTGCGACGTGCCTCTACAATCTATCAAGTTTCTAATTCTAATAGCCTTTTTATCTCGGTCAAATCCTGAACACCGGCGACATGACCGTCATTGAATTTTTCGAATTGGGAAAGGCAGGTTGGGATTTCGGCAAAGCGGAACTGTCTCTTATTGAGCCAGACAACGTCTAATCCCGCATTTAAGCCGCCCATCACGTCGGAGCCGTACAGGTCTCCAACGTGTATCGCTTCGAAGGAAGGCAGTTTAAGCTTATCTAGCACAAAGTTGAATATGCGAGAGTCCGGCTTTGTAAGCCCCAGGGTTGTTGAATCCGCAATTATGTCAAAGTATTCCCTGATTCCTACTTCATCGCATTTTGCCTCTATTCTTCCATCGTTGTTTGAGATTATCCCCAGGATAAATCCTTTCTCTTTCAGAAATTCCAGAAGTTCAATGGCTCCCGGAAGCGCGACTCTGCTGAATTCTATTCCCCTTATTGCTTCTCTCATTTTTACACGTATGACATAAGGGTCTCCGTTCAGAAAGAGGTGTCTGCAAAGAATTGGAAAGAACCATTCGGCATATTCCTCAACACTGATTGCCTCCTGAGTTTTGTATCTCTTATAAATTTCATAATCGGTCTTTAGGTATGCTATCTCGAAATCCCTGTCTGAAACGGAGTATCCCGCCGTCCTCATCGCCGTGGAGATTCGGATAAGATACGAAGGCGTTGTTGAAGCGAGCGTATCGCCAAAGTCGAAAAATATCGCCTTTTTCGTGTTTGTTAGCATCTTGTCTATAATAAACCTAAGGAGCGGTGAATTTTCAAGTGGGCTTCCCACTCTTTATAAAACAAATTAAATCTTGCAGAGGCGAACCGCAGGTCCGCTCAAGTGAAAGGCAATTACATAGAAATAGAGCAATGCCCCCTTTCTATAAAGGGTCATTATGTCATCTCTAACGTTTCTGTGCAGATTGGCACAGCTTCTACAGTGTATTACTACACAATTGATATATTTCAATTTCCTTAAAAACCCTCCTAGCGCTGATCTTTATATCTTATTTCCAAACTTAATCTGGTCAAAAGATTAACTAAAGAATAGAAAAATTTAGACAATTATCTATTGGAAATTTTATTACAAGAGCGCAGCTTAAAAACATTCAACATGCTGGTATAGATATTGCAATCTCAGATATATAAAACCTAATTCAGGATATGCGGGAGAAATGAGCAATGACTAGAACCAACGATGATGTAATCTCGACACTCAATAATCTGATTGAAGCATGTAAGGATCGTGAGGAAGGCTATCGCACTGCCGCGGATGGCATAGAGGACCCTAAATTTAAGACGCTCTTTAACAATTATGCCCAGCAGAGCGCACAGTTTGCTTCTGAACTACAAAGAGAAGTCCGCCGTCTTGGCGGCGACCCTGAAAAGAGCGGTAGTTTCAGCGGAGCCATGTTCTGCGGCTGGATGAATATTAAGTCGGCTGTAACGGGCGGAGATGAGAGTGCTATTATTTCGGAATGTGAACGTGGAGAGGATGCGGCCGTAAAGAGCTATAAAGACGCGCTTGACGATGATTTGCCTGTGGATATAAGAGCAATAGTTGAGCGCCAGTATAAGCCCATAAAAGAGGGGCATGACTATATACGCACATTAGAAAGGAGGAGGTCATCATAATGAAACTTGAATCGTTACACGATTTATATATAAAAGAGCTAAGAGACTTATACGATGCTGAGAAACAGATAATCAAGGCTTTGCCCAAGATGATTAAAGCTGCTACATCATCCGAGCTTCAGAGTGCTCTCCAGAGTCATTTAGAGCAAACTAGAGGACATGCTGAACGCCTTGAGCAGGTCTTTGAGAAACTTGGCTCTCGCGCCAGGGCCACAAAATGTAAGGGTATAGAAGGAATAATCAATGAGGGCAAAGAGATGACGGAAGAGGACGGCGACAGCGCCGTTTTAGATGCCGCAATTATCTCTGCCGCTCAGAGGGTTGAACACTATGAAATGGCCGGTTACGGATGCGTTCGCACCTATGCTCAGACGCTGGGTTATGAGGATCAGGCCAGGCTCCTTGAGCAGACACTTGAGGAAGAGAAGGAGGCCGATGAGAAGCTAACTCAGATTGCCGAGGGTATAGTTAATCCCGCCGCTATGCAATCCAGAAGCGATGAAGAATATGAGGAAGAAGAAGGGCGTGGATTTTTTCAAAGCGACTGAATGAGTTGACACAATGCCATTCCGGATTTTGATTAGATATTACAAATCACGTGTAGGGGCAATTTATAGATGGTGTGGATAGCGGGTTGAGTACTATCAGCGAAGCTAGGTGCAGGACTGCGGAAAGGACATTTAGCGGAGCTAATTGCCCCTACATATCTTATATCGGTGTGAGCTTTGTGTTCATCTGTAACTAAGTACGAATTTTATTTAAATAAGAAGGAGGTAACGCGGCATGGAAATAAAGAATAAACGATCATGGGGATACATAGCCGGAGGCGCAGTTGCGCTCATGGCGCTCGCTGGAATAATCGGTATGCTCCCTGATATCAGGCTTTATTTCAAGATCATGTCAATGTGATATGCGCTTCTCTGGAAAGCTTGCGAATATAGAGTGTAATTGCTATATATATCCGGCGGTAGTCATTACGTCTTTCGACTCCTAAAATGCTCAATCGTGCAAAAACTACAGTTCATACAAGTATTGCACTTGTGAAAAATAAGCCTGTTATGATATTGATTGATGGGCAAAATTGAAAAGGTGGCACCGCCGCAAATTGCCTGCCGTGCCGTGCAAGGCAAATCCTATTGAACGGCGCATCGAGAAACAGTTGTTTAGATGCGAATAAGCACGGATTTATCAACAGAAGAATTCAGTAGTGTCTCTCCCCTATGGTGTATTCTGCGCCCTGCTTACTTTCATTTGTGTCAATTCGAGGTTAATGGATCTCTTCAATTGAGGGACACGTCGCAAGATTATAGAAAGGAAACAAATTATGGAAAAACAGAGGGCAACCACAAAAGAAGCTATACGTCTGGCGGCAATCGCTGATGTGCACTGTGGCAAGACATCACAGGGGGCTTTGCAGCCACTGTTCTCTCAAATCAATGAGAGTGCTGATATATTATTATTGTGTGGAGACCTTACCAACTACGGCTTACCAGAGGAGGCGCACGTTCTCGCAAAGGAGTTAACCGCCGCCGTAAAAATCCCTATCGTTGCAGTGCTTGGCAACCATGACTACGAATCCGGAAAGCAAAACGAGGTTCAGCAGATTCTCTTTGACGCTGGTATCAATGTGCTGGATGGGACCCCCTATGAAATCCAAGGTATTGGATTTGCTGGTGTCAAGGGCTTTGCAGGCGGCTTTGGTGAGCGGGCTCTGCAGCCCTGGGGCGAGGAACTTATTAAACAGTTTGTCCATGAAACAGTAAATGAAGCACTGAAACTGGAATCCGCGTTAGCGAAGTTGCGAACTTCTCAGCGGATTGTCTTGCTTCATTACTCGCCGATCCGGGCTACCGTCGAAGGTGAGCCACATGAAACATTCTCCTTTCTGGGCTCAAGCCGACTCGAGGAACCGCTGAATCGGTACTCAGTAACTGCTGTCTTTCATGGTCATGCCCACCAAGGAAGCCTTGAAGGACGAACAATGGGTGGGGTTGCGGTCTATAATGTATCAATGCCACTCCTGCGCCAAGCCTTCCCAGAGCGTCCACCGTTTCGTCTTGTAGAAATACGAATAGTATTAGGCGCGGAGAAAAATATATAAAACACTTTGGGACCCAGTCTTGGACGAGGTACGAAGGGTTCAGAAGAGGGAGGTCAACATGCAATCTTCAAAACAGAATGAACCCAATCCGAGACATGAGTTCTACCGTCGGGCAATTACAATTTTAAATCAATCCCGAATATCCTTCCTTGTCGGTGGAGCCTTCGCGCTAAAACGCTATACGGGAATCGCTCGACAGTGGACAAAAGATTTTGACATCTTTATTTATCCAGAGGATTGTGAGCATGTTTTAGAAGTGTTTTCTGCATCTGACTATAAAACCGAGCTTACGTTTCCACACTGGCTTGGGAAAGCCTTTTGTGGAGAGGACCTAATTGACATCATATTCAGCTCGGGGAACGGCATCTGCAAGGTAGATGACGCATGGTTTGAGCACGCTATTGAGGGAGAGATTCTCAACATGCCCGTTAGACTCATCCCGCTGGAAGAGATGATATGGTCGAAGGCGTTCATTATGGAACGTGAGCGTTATGATGGCGCGGATATAGCGCATATCCTTCGCGCCTGTAGCAAAGGTCTCGATTGGTCACGCCTGCTCGGTCGGTTTGGCTCATATTGGCGGGTGCTCTTTAGTCATCTCATTCTCTTTGGCTTCATATACCCTGACGAGCAGTTACAAATTCCAAGTTGGGTTATGGACGAACTTTTAAGTTGTTTGCAGAATGAAATAAATAACCCTCTCTCTATAAATCGAATCTGTCAGGGCACGCTTCTCTCTGTAGTTCAGTACCGCATTGATATAGAGTGTTGGGAATACCGAGATGCGCGGCTCATTCCACGGGGCAATATGACAAGCGAAGAAATCGCGCACTGGACAAGGGCATTCGAGGAAGATAAATAATATAAGCAACAAAAAGCAAAATTATGAGCCATGAGCTATCAGCTATATATTGGAACTTCGGGTTGGGTCTACAACCATTGGAATGGAATTTTTTATCCTGAGGGCTTATCGTCGAAAAATAGGCTCAAATACTTCTCAGAGCATTTCAAAACGACTGAAATAAACTACTCTTTTTATCATCTGCCGAAGCCTCAAATCTATGAGAATTGGTACAGCCAAACCCCTGAAGATTTTATCTTTGCGGTAAAGGCCAGTCGGTTCATCACTCACGTCAAGCGGCTGAAAGGGGTTGAGACTGCCTGGGAAAGATTTTTAGAAAATGCACTACACCTTAAAGAAAAATTGGGTCCGATTCTATTTCAATTCCCAGAGAATTTTAGACCTACGGACGAGAACGTAAAAAGGTTAGAACAACTTTTAGGACTTATAGACTCAAGAACAAATCTAAGATTTGCTCTTGAATTCCGTCATATAGCCTGGTGCGACAAACAAATTTATGAAATCCTAAGAAAACACAAGAGTGCCTGGGTAATAGCCAGCTCACCTAAATACCCTGCAGCTGAGGTTGTTACATCTGATTTCGTATATATACGGATGCATGGCTCTAAAATTCTTTCTGAATCAAATTATACGGATGAAGAACTAAGGCCTCTAGCTAGAAAAATTAGGGAATGGCTGAAAAATAATTTAGACGCTTATGTCTACTTTAACAACGATTTTCGCGGATACGCCATCAAAAATGCTAAGAGACTTTTGCACCTTCTCAACGGCAATCAGACAACTACTACTGAATCGTCATCTCCATAGCGGTTTTTTTCATACCTGTCGGCATACCAATCGTTTTCCCAGCGATTACCGTCAATGAGATACCTGAATCTGTACTCTCTGTCGCGCTGTAGATCCAAAGTTATCGAAAAGCTTCCATCTTTGAGCCTTTTCATCGGTGTAGCTTCTCTATCCCAGTTGTTAAAATCCCCGACGAGCGCAACACCCTGAGCCTCTGCCGTCGCCGCTTTCGGTAATGTGAATGTAACTCTGCATGTAGGACTGGATTTGAGATACTGCTTTTTTATACTCACATTCCCCGACTCTTTCATAGGTCTTTTTGAAGTCTGTTTAGCCACCCTCTCTTTATTATTGGTTTGACCTTCAATCCTCTTTTCCATAAAAAATCTCCTCCAAAAAATTTATGTGACACCTAGACTTTATTATACCAGATAAAGTTTAGATTTTAGAGAAAATTTAAAGAGAAAATAGGATTTTGATTAGGCATAATTTTAATTAGGTGTACTGCTTCGCGTGAATGAGAAGTAAAAGAAATACTGGTTGCTATGGAGCGTATGTGGAGGAAATATCTTAATAGACAATCCCTGTGAATTCTTTGTGTTCTGAGGCTAGAGCTATAATTCTGATAAATCTATGGAGGTAGAGGAGAAGATGCAGATCAACTTAACCTTAGGACCCGTGGTATCCTTAATAGCAGGCATATTAATTCTAATTATGCCAAGACTGCTAAACTACATTGTTGCCATATATTTAATTGTTATGGGCATTCTGGGTCTAACACATCACTGAATCAATCTTGAGTTGTTAATCTTTGATCGTCGGATTCTTAAGGCTGAAAAGAATAAAGAATTGTTTCTGGAAGCCGTCCCTACGTGTTTGGTTAAAGCTCGCATCGTACTGACTTTTTAATTTTTCTTGAGCTTAGAAAAAAAGAAAGTTATAATTTAGTTTAGATAGGAAGTACAATGAGTATTTCTCGATGGTTTCTATCAGGGCTGGCTAAGCCAGATATTAGAGAAACACCGTTGAGAAATATAAATGAAGGGTGAAGAGTTGGTAAGGGTTATTCATCGCGTAAACCAAAAAATAGTGTTTACAGAGTGTGAATCTGTTAGAGGGAGCAACATAGGTGGCTACATTGAACTTCTTCACGTAAGAAAAAGCGGCATTGAGGGGCTGTTTAAGAAAGAAGAAAATCCTAAGAAGATAGAATCTATTTGCCTTCCGACGCTCAGCGTAATTGCCATTTGTTATCCTGAAAAGAGAAGTAAGAAAAACATCATTCCCATTCGTGGCTTTGAGGCTGAATAAACATGTAATGGAGGTAAGGACATAGAGAAAGTTCACGGACAAATCTCAGGACTTAAACCCAGCGAGATCCATAACCTCTCAAGACTTTATAGAAGAAGGATTCCGACGAGAGAAATAATAACCCTAGAGCTTGGAAGAACGCTTTCACAATTATCATACGAGCTTAAAAAAAACATAACCCTCCTTATAGATAGAAAAGGAAAGGTCAAGGTGGTGTTTGTAGGAGACTCCCACGAAGTGCCTTTCGACGAGCTTCTTGAAAGATCAAGGGAGGCAAGATATAGGCTAAGAGGCTACCGGCTTCTCCATACGCACATTAAAAACCCAGATCTCACCCATCCCGATCTTGTAACGCTCCTTAACGAAAGACTTGATTTGATAGGTGTGCTTGAGATAAAAGACGGGGGAATTCCAGGCAGGTTTCAGGTAGCCCATATTCTTCCTCCAAATCCTCAGGGAGAGATGTGGAAGATACTAAACTACGGCGACTTGGGCAGGGTGGACATAAATTTTGAAGAACTCATAAGGGATATTGAAGGCGAGTCTGAAAGATCTTACTTTGATTTTGGAGGAAGGAGGGAGAAAGAAGGGGTTTTTCTTGTGGGATTTTCTACAAAATCCAGAGCTGAAGCTGAGGAGTCGGTAGAGGAGCTAGAAGAGCTTGCTCGTTCGGCGGGAAAAGCGGTGCTTGATAAAACCGTTCAGATTAGAAACCAGGTTGAGCCTAGGTATCTCATAGGAAAGGGAAAGCTCGAAGAGATAATTCTTAGAGCCAAGCAACTTGGAGCCGATACGCTCATTTTTGATGTGGAATTGACCCCGGCTCAGGTAAGAGCGATTTCCGAAGAGACAAATCTCCGTGTAATGGATAGGACTCAACTGATACTTCAAATATTTGCCGAACGCGCTAAAACAAGCGAGGGAAAGATTCAGGTTCAACTTGCGGAACTGCGATACATGCTTCCTCGACTTACAGGCCGAGGGGTGGAACTGTCTCAGCTCGGAGGCGGCATAGGAACAAGAGGTCCGGGCGAGCAAAAACTCGAAGAGAAAAGAAGGAGGCTCAGAGAAAGAATAGGACAGCTTGAAAACCAAATCAAAGAACTCAGTAAGAGGCGTGAGCACACAAGAAAGCACAGAAGAGAAACAGGAATACCTACGGCTACTCTTGTTGGCTATACAAATGTCGGAAAATCAACCCTATTTAATGCACTCACAAGAAGTAGTGTAGCGGTTGAGAATAAGCTCTTTTCTACGTTAAACCCGACTACAAGAAAGCTTATCTTACCTAGTGGAAGGGACATGCTCCTTACGGATACTGTCGGCTTTATTAGAAACCTACCCAAAGAGCTTGTAGATGCCTTCCGTGCGACACTTGAAGAACTGGGTGGATCCTCTCTTCTCATTCACGTTGCCGACTCAAGCGGTCCGCTCGTAGAAGAGAGAATAGAGTCCGTAGAAAAGATACTTGATTCGGTAGGCTACGCTTCTATTCCTCGATTCATTACATTCAATAAGGTGGATGCCGCTCCCTCTGAGACGATTGAGAGATTGAAGAAAGCGTATAACGCTCCTTTTATCTCCGCGCTCAATAAAGAAACATTTGAGGATTTCTTAGAAAGGCTGGATTTTGAATTTGACCGGCTCAGTTCTCAAGAACGAAAAGAAATAAAATCCGATTTCCTAGAAAAAGCAAAGGCCTAAAATCTACTTTTAGGCCCTTATGATTCTTAACGCTTATAACTTCCGTTTAATGCTCCCTGTTTATTGCCATCCATTTAAATCACAATCCAGACGAATTAGTATCAAACCTAAATCTCTACCTCGCTTATTCCGCTCTTTAGGACTTTAACATTATCTTCACGCCGTGTAACTTCAAAGCCGAGCACGATCCTTCCATCCTCTTTATCCACCTCCCATCCGTCTGCAATAAGGGTATCTCCTGGATAAACAGGACTTG
>JBLNAE010000122.1:0-16994 GCA_050259195.1 Ignavibacteriales bacterium | reverse complement strand
CGCGGGTTTTTTAGGATCGTTGACAGGGCTAGGTGGCGGAGTCGTGATTATACCACTCCTGACCCTGGCGTTTGGAGTGGATATTCGATACGCGATTGGAGCATCGCTTGTTTCCGTAATTGCAACCTCCTCAGGAGCCGCTGCTGCTTATGTCAAAGAAGGCTATAGTAATATACGAATCGGGATGTTTCTTGAAATTGCTACCACATTCGGAGCATTGGTTGGGGCTTTTATAGCAGCAATTATACCTACTACTGCAATTGCGGTGATTTTTGGAATCGTTCTGATTTACTCGGCATATTTATCGAGTCGGCCTCGGCGTGAACTGCTAAGCAATGATAAACCCGATCCTATAGCTACTCGCCTGAAGATGGATGGAAGCTATCCTACCCCTCAAGGTTCACAGTCATACCACGTCCACGGCGTTTCAACCGGATTTAGCTTGATGTTCATAGCCGGCACGCTTTCTGGGTTGCTTGGGATCGGATCGGGAGCCGTCAAAGTGCTTGCTATGGATCAGTTCATGCGAATCCCATTTAAGGTCTCCACAACCACCAGTAATTTTATGATTGGCGTAACCGCCGCTGCCAGCGCTGGAGTATACCTAAATCGTGGATACATTGATCCCGGTTTAGCTATGCCAGTAATGCTGGGGGTACTGCTTGGTTCGCTGTTAGGTACACATGTACTGGTAAGTGTCAAAACTCAGCTTTTACGTATCACCTTTAGCATTGTTATCGTAGCGCTAGCGATTGAGATGATATATAACGGCTTAACCGGGAGGCTCTAAGATGTCTCAACCCAGAGGCTCGTACACCGATGAGCAAATGGAGCAGATAATAGGCAACCTCTTAAGAATCGGGGTCATCATTGCTGCGGCGATGGTACTGATAGGAGGGGTCTTGTATCTGATCCATTACGGTACCACCTTGCCTGATTACCGGGTATTTCGTGGAGAACCGTCGGATTTACGTAGCCTCTCCGGGATTGTGATAGACACACTCTCATTGCGCAGCCGTGGCATAATCCAGCTAGGACTCCTGCTACTAATTGCCACTCCGGTGGCGAGGGTTGTGTTCTCAGTTTTTGCCTTTGCGCTCCAGCGCGATTACACATACGTCATCGTAACTCTAATCGTACTCGGAGTGCTCATGTACAGCCTCGCCGGGGGACACCTGTGATGGTACGCAAGAAAAAATGATGTAATGAAAATCATATCGAACTCATATCCTTAGTTTTAAATTCATTATGCGGCTCTTTTCTAAATCCTAAAACTTTGCCGAGAGCACAATATAGATAAGAATCGCTAAGGCTCCGATTGCCATAATGGCGGCGTAGAACCTCAAGATTCCCGCCTGCGCCGTGCGCACGACACCAGCCGCTCCTTTTGCAATATCCGCGATCCCGTTTACCACGCCGTCAATTATCATCACGTCAAGTACAGCCCAGAGAACCTTTCTCGATAGATCGGTAAACGTTCTCACAAAAACCGCATCATAGATTTCATCCACAAACCATTTCCCATAAGAGCCTCGGTAGAGAGGGGAAATGGCTGGATTCTCCGCAATCTCCTCGGGGAGAGACGGTTTTACAACGTACATATAGACCGCGATTCCAATTCCCAAGAAGGCGGCGGCAGTTGAAAGCCCGACAAGAGTCCAGTCCCCAATCAAATGATGCGCTACCCGGCTCATCTCTTCTATAAAGATTGAAGGGGTCAAAAATTTCTGGAACACATCCGGTTCGATTCCCACAACCTTTCCCATAAACTTAGGGATACCAATATATCCGCCTACGACAGAAAGAACCGCAAGGATCAGAAGAGGTGTACTCATAGAAAGAGGAGATTCATGGATATGATGCCTTGCTTCTTCCGACATTCGCGTCCTCTCCTCAAAAGTGAGGATGTAGAGACGCATCATGTAAAAAGCCGTGAGCACCGCTGTAAGGAGCGCAATAATCCAGTGAACAATGTACCCCTTTTCATAAAGAGCGCCCAGGATTGCATCTTTACTGAAAAACCCTGAAAAGAGCGGAACCCCTGAGATGGCAAGAGTCCCTGCGAGAAAGGTGTAAGAGGTTATCGGGAGAAATCTTCTCAATCCCCCCATCCTTCTTATGTCCTGCTCGCCGCTTAGCGCATGGATTACACTCCCTGAGCCTAAAAATAGGAGCGCCTTAAAAAAGGCATGTGTCACGAGATGAAACATTCCGGCGGCATAAGCTCCGGCTCCCACGCCCATAAACATATATCCAAGCTGACTTACGGTTGAGTAGGCAAGAACCTTTTTAATGTCATTCTGGGTGACGGCAATCGTTGCAGCAAAAAAAGCCGTAAATGCCGCAACGGACACAACAACCATCTGAGCCGTATGAGACTCGGAATAAAAAACATTGCACCTTGCTATCATGTAAATCCCCGCCGTAACCATTGTTGCAGCGTGAATGAGCGCGCTTACAGGGGTTGGTCCTGCCATCGCATCCGGAAGCCAGACATAGAGTGGAAACTGGGCGGATTTTCCGACCGCTCCTACAAATAAGAGGAGAGCCACTGTCGTAACAGCAATTCCGGGGACGGTACTCATGAACCCGGCATCTAAAGCCTTCTTAAAAACCTCCTGGTAGTTCACAGAGCCGAATACGAAAAATATAAGGAATATTCCCAGTATAAACCCAAAGTCGCCAATTCTATTTACGATAAATGCCTTTCTCCCGGCGGTCGCCTTTGCAGGATCATCGTACCAGAACCCTATAAGAAGGTATGATGCAAGACCAACTCCTTCCCAACCGACAAACATAAGAGGAAAATTATTTCCAAGAACAAGAACAAGCATAAAGAAAACAAACATATTCAGGTAAGTGAAATACCGCGAATATCCGGGGTCTTCGTGCATGTAACCGATTGAATAGACGTGAATAAGAAAGCTTATCCATGTAACAACAAGCGCCATAACACACGAAAGGGAATCAAAAAGGAATTCAAACTTCGCCGTAAAATCCCCGGAAGGAATCCAGACAAAGAGTTCCTGGATAACCTGTCTTTGTGCCGGGTCAAGCGCGCGGAGCTTAAGAAACATGATTGATGAGATTGATGCCGAGATTAGAACTACTCCGCACCCCAGAACGCTTACAATCCTCCTTTCCGTATGCTCATCCCCGCCCAGGACTTTTCTCCAGAGTCCCGAACCAAATACAAGCCCGTTTATAAGAGCACCGATCAGAGGGAAAAATATTATCCACGCAATCATTTTTTATCCAGCCGCGAATGAACACAAATTTGCACGAACAGAAGAATACAGAATATAGGAGACAGAATACAGCAGTATTTCTCCCCAGTATCCTGATGTTCTATATCCTGAATCCTGTTTATTTAACCCATGTAAATTCATTATTAATTAGTGACTATCCTTTAAGCAATTTTAAAACGTCAACATCGAGAGTTCCGTGATGAATATAAATCGTAACGACAAATGCGAGCCCAACCGCCGTCTCAGCCGCAGCAACGGTGATTGACATTATCATGAACACGTGTCCAGTCATATCCCAGAATCCCCTTGAGAACGCCACAAAAGCGAGATTCGAGGCATTGAGCATAAGTTCCAAAGACATAAGAATGACGATCAGGTTCTTTCTTGTGATAACTCCATAGGCCCCTATGATAAAAAGAATAACGCTGAGGACCAGGTAATGCTCTATAGAAACGTTCATCAATTCAATCAAGCCTCCTTTTAGCTATTGCGACAACGCCGAGGATAGCCACGACGATAAGTATAGACGTAAGCTCAAATGGCAAAAGATAATCTCTAAAGAGAACCTCCCCTACTCCTTGCACAGTGCCGAATGTCTCGGGATGTGGCCTCGGAGCGCCGCTCAAGATCTTTTTAAAACCCATTGTGGCAAAATAGCCGGAGATGATAAGAAGCAATACAAGAATGCCCATTTTAATAGGGACGTTTCGGGCATCAAACCTAAGCGCTTCCTCTCTCAGGTTGAGAAACATGACCGTAAATAGAAATAAAACCATTATCGCCCCGGCATAGACAAGAACCTGTATGACGGCAATGAATTGAGCAAGGAGAAGAATAAAAAGAACCGCCGTTGAAAAAAGCGTAAGCACAAGGGCAAGAGCGCTCGATACAGGGTTTTTACAGGAGACTACAAGAAGGGCACCAGCAACAGTTAATGCGGCAAACACGTAGAAAGCTATAGATTCCATTGAGAGTTCCCTTTAACTATCACCTTTAGGTTTCTTCATATTAAGCTTTAGTGCCACGCCGCCGGGAGGGGGGGTGAGTGTGCCGGGAAGTTCCCCAATCCATCTCTTCGCAGCCTCAAACCCGGCAAAGAAATGCCCCATAAATTCCGCCGCTTCATCCTTTGAGAAGAATAATCGCCAGAGAAATTTCTTGTCATTTTGTGGAACATACCAGTGAAAATACTGCCAGCCATTTACCATGAGGTCTTCGGAAAACCCTTTCTCGCAATCAACACCAAGACACACAGCTCCTATTGCATCAGAGCTATGAGCAAGGACAAAGGCCTTTATGTTTTCCTCATAAGGCGCACATTCAACAGTAGATGGATCTGCATAGAAAAATTTCACGCTTTGGGAGTCTATTTCTTCGATCAAATCATACTCAACGTTTTTCTCATCAAAAATCCTTTTATTTGTCTCGTCCATAAAAAACTCTCCCGTTACCTGGCTCATGTAGACCGCAACAAACGCAGGTTCCGGGATACTCCTTATGGTATCGTACATCTCCTCGATGTTCCTTGGGCTGAATTTGTAGATCATTTTTCGTCTCCTTCGTGGCTATCTAACCACTATGTAGAGACGCAAAATTGTGCGTCTCTACATAATTCCGTTCCCTGAATCCAGCACTTTCGCGGCTGAACGTTTACCCCTACTGCATCCCATCCCCGAAAACTGCAAATTTGTAATATTCCTTCAATAATTCAATTATATGTGGAAAGAGGGTATAGTCAAACTCCCAGATGAGCTTTCCGGTTCTTTCCAAAGAAGAAACAGGAACAGCTTGAAAGTCGCGCTCCTTTGTCTGACCGTATTGATCACTGAGCAACGCGCCCACAAGATCAAAATCCCCAGTTTGAACAACCACACAGTAGTTGAACTTTTCAAATCCGGAAGGCTTTTGTCCATCTTTGAATTTCATGATCTCGCCCTTAACCAACCTCATAGAATCTCTCTCCTTAATTATCGGCTTCTGTCTACCCCTACTTTATCACAGAACTCTTTAGCGGGACACACACTACATTTAGGGGAAATAGGACGGCAGAGATGCTGTCCGAAGGCTACAAGGATGTCATTATACTCTATCCAGTATTTCTTAGGAAGCTTCTCTCTGAGTGCCATTTCCGTTTCATAAGGCGTTTTAGTTTTTATGTAACCCAACCTATTTGATATTCTGTGGACATGGGTATCGACACAAATTCCAGGCTCTCCATAGCCCAAGGTAACAACCAGGTTTGCCGTTTTTCTCCCTACGCCCTTGAGCTTCAAGAGTTCATCCAGGTCATCGGGCACTTTTGAATCGTATTTTTCTACAAGCTCCCGACAGATATAGAGGATGGTTCTAGCCTTTGTTTTATAAAAACCAACCGGATATATCGCTTTTTCCACTTCCTTTACGTCGAGTTTAAGCATATCATGGGGATTATCCGCAATCTCGAATAATCTCTTTGATACCTTGGCAGTGGTCGTGTCTAGGGTGCGAAGGCTGAGTATGGTTGATATTAATATTTTGAAAGGGTCGTGAGATGTCTCAGCCGTAAGTGTAACAATAGGCGCATCCCATTCGCAGCTTTCTTTTTTGAGTATTTGAATAACCTTGTGAATGTTGCTATCTTTCAAACTCTATAACCTTAGTTTGTCGTTATTTAATGACCCGGATAGTCTTTTCCTCTCACGTGTGCTCTAACTAGAGTATATTTGGTGATCCCTTTAGGCGACTGCTGTTCATGGTATATAATCCCTACCCCTCTCGCATATACATCCTTGAACCAGAATTTATCGGTCTTTGGAATAGTTACAACCATAAGATCATTAAATTTCCCCGCCGGTGTTGAAAATTCAACCTCTTTGAAACTCTTTTGAACCTCTGGAGTGTAGAAAACCCCGATTCCCTTCTCGGACGAAACATAAATATCCCCTAAAGGATCAATTCGCATGGCGATCTGTTTTTGACCGAAGAAGCTGTCAAGCATTGACCATCCGTCCTGAGATATAGAGCGAACCGAATAGGTCTCTTCACGAGTATTCCCTTGAGATTCAATTCTGTACGTCCAAATGCTCCCATTATCGAGAGGAAGGAACTGGGAGGTGGCTGTATCCCTATATTCATTGAGCATGTTTGTATAGTTTGAGCCCTGACCGATTCCGCTGTTTGTGGGAACCGAGGGCTTTGGAATGTCTTCAAAGAATCTCACATTCGCCTTTTCTACATCTAACGGATAGAGTTTTACTGCGATGTACGGAGTCAGTTGCGCGCTCTGTGTCTTGGAGGCCGCGGAAGAGGGTCTTGATACGAATCTAACATCAACGTTGTTTTCTTTTCTCTCCACGCTTGAGATTTGCACTGAGCCTTCCCCCTTTCTACTCGGTGCCAGAATAACCACCAGCTCTTTCTTGAAGTCAACTGTGGGAATCTCACCTGCAATCCCCAATTTGCTCCACACCTTTTTGAGTTCCTCTTTATCCTTAACAACTGCGCTCTGAAAAGAGGCCTTTGTAAGCCCCTGAGAAAGTGTGGAAAGCTCTATACCAGAAGGCATAACAAACAAGCTAAAAAGCATAAATATGCCACTTACGACCATGTTTTTAGCTCCTTTTTTTCTTTTAATTATATGCCCGACGCCAACTTAAAAAAAGATTTAGAGAAATAGTACCAGTTGAGTTGCCCTACTCGTCATCCGCCATTAGTTTCCTAAAATAGACAAAATCGAGGATTGGAGGATTCTTTTAAAAGGAGTGAACCGATTCGGAAATTCCCATTCTAAAGTTTATCTATTACACTCAGCAAGCAGATTCTTGAGTTCCTCTCCAGGATCGGATGCCTTCATGAACGCTTCGCCTATAAGAAATGTGTAAATTCCCTGGTCTTTTAGCCTTCTTATATCTTCACTTGAGCCAATGCCGCTCTCGCTGATCACTACTTTCCCCTTTGGAACCAATTTTATAAGCCTTGTCGAGACCTCAAGACTAACGTTAAATGTTTTCAAGTCCCGATTGTTTATCCCTATAATCCTGCTCTCGGCAATGAGCGCTTTTTCTAACTCATCCTCGCTGTGCACCTCTACAATGGCACTCATACCCATAGAGTGAGTAAGACTCAGGAGTTCAGTTAAGGCTTTAGTCTTGAGCGCCCCGGCAATTAGAAGAATCGCATCGGCTCCATAGAGTCGCGCCTCATAAACCTGGTATGGGTCTATGATAAAATCCTTTCTTAAAAGTGGTACCGAAACCACATCTCTTACATCGCGAAGGTGGGTCAAGTCGCCTTTAAAGAATCTTTCATCCGTGAGGACGGAGATCGCAGAGGCTCCGTTATGGACGTAGCTCTTTGCAATCTCAGGAGGATTGAAGTTCTCTCTCAAAATCCCTTTTGAAGGCGAGGCGCATTTAATCTCGGCTATAATCTTTACTCCTCCATCCGACTTTATAGATTTATGGAAGTCCCTGGGGGGTTGAATATCCTCAATTCGAGAAGAAATGAGGTTCAGCGAGCAAGACCTCTTTGCCTTCTCGACTTCAATCCTTTTGTTTTGGAGAATCTCATCGAGAATCATTTTCTAAGGGTTAGCAATGGCATTTTAAGGAAACAGATTATTTAAGAAGATTCAGAACTTAGCCTTTCCTCAATCTCTTGCTAAATAGCTTATCGCGGCCATTGCGCTAAGGAGACATAATGAAAAAAAAATATTTTAGATTGACCATTACTTATAGATTGCTAGGAATCCTATTCTTCCTCGTCCTCTTCATCCCATTCCTCATCCTCATCTATATCCTCGTCCTCTTCATCCCATTCCTCATCCTCATCTATATCCTCGTCCTCTTCGTCCCACTCATCATCTTTTAAGGCTATTATTAACTCAAGTTCCATATATTTTATCTCCTGGTTAATATCTATCTGAAACCATACATTCTAGTATTGAAAAGTCAAGCTTCATATTCTTGCCTTGACCTAGAGTTGGCTTTCGGACTATTTTAGGTTTACAATATCACATCAAATTCGGGTTACCCGCTTGTGTCATACCGAACACATCTGTTTCACAAAGAGATTCTTCGTGGGGTTTATCGTGAAATAAATCAATGGCTCAGAATGACACAACCACAAGGGCATTAACGATGGATGCGCTCAAAGATGCAGCAACGGTTGCAGTAAAAGATTGCATGGCGGTAAAATCGGGTGAAAAGGTTCTCGTTATAACCGATGAGCCGCTTAGAAAAATAGGCTACGTTCTCTGGGAGGCCGCAAGGAAAATTGGGGCTGAGGCAGTAATTGCCGAAATAACCCTCAGGAAAACGCACGGGGAAGAGCCGCCGGAGCCTATTCGAGAACTTATGAAGCTCGTGGATGTGATACTTATTCCAACCTCAAAATCCCTTAGCCATACCGACTCGCGGCGCGAAGCGAGTAAAAATGGGGTAAGGATTGCTACTCTGCCCGGGATTACCGAGGACACGATGGTCAGAACCCTGAGAGCCGACTATTACGGGATTGCGAGAAGAAGCGAAAAGATTGCGGAAATCCTAACGCATGGCTCGAAGGTCAGAGTTACAACCACCATGGGAATGGATGTCACTTTAGATATAAGCGGAAGAGAAGGACACGCGGATACAGGGCTTAATCACAACCCGGGGGACTTCAGCAACCTTCCGGCGGGCGAGGGATACATCGCCCCTGTTGAGGGGAAATCATGGGGCGTGATTGTTATTGACGGTTCAATGGCGGGGATTGGAAAACTCAAAGACGAGGTGATAAGAGCAGTTATAAGAGACGGATTCGCTACGGAAATATCGGGAGGCAGGGCCGCAAAGAAGTTACTTTCTCTTTTGGAGCCTTTCGGAAAACTCGCATTCAACGTAGCCGAACTGGGAATTGGAACAAACGATAAAGCTCAGGTTACGGGAAACGTGCTTGAGGATGAAAAAATCATGGGTACCATCCATATTGCCTTTGGGGATAACAAGAGTATGGGCGGAGAAATAAGGGTTGCGAGTCATTTGGACGGTGTCATTATGCGACCTACGGTTTATGTGGACAGCAAGCTCGTAATGAGAGATGGAGAGTTGGTTATTTTTAATATAATACCATCCCTAACCACCGCCCGCCTCGTTGTCGCCGTTGAGAACCTTGTAAAGAGTCGTTAAAAGGTTATACGCCTTGTAAGGCTTCGATAAGAAAGCCTCCACCTCAATGCCCGTAATTTCAGCGAGTTTGTCTCTCTCCATAAGCCCGCTTGCGGCAATAATTTTAACCTTCGGGTCAATTCTATGTAGTGCCTTAACGCTTGCTGGCCCGTCCATAATCGGCATTACCATATCCATAATGACAGCTTTGATCTCCGTTCCGTTTTGTACATACGATGCTATCGCTTCCGCTCCGTCATTGGCCGTGATTACTCTATAGCCATTTCTTTCTAATATTACTTTCATAACTTCACGAAGCGAGGCCTCATCATCAACAACAAGGATCGACTCTCCCCGTCCCGAAGGGGGTTCAGGTTCCCTCACTTCTAATCTTCGTGTTTCATTCGTTTCGATAGCCGGCAAATAGACCTTAAATTGCGTTCCTTTTCCGACATCGCTATGCGCGTTTATAAATCCGCCATGCCCTTTTACAATTCCAAAAGCCGCCGAAAGACCAAGCCCTGTGCCCTTACCAGGCTCCTTCGTTGTAAAGAAAGGCTCAAATATCCTGCCCATTATTTCGGGAGAAATGCCCGTTCCAGTATCCGAAACAGTAATAACCACGTAGGGACCGATATTGGCATCAATATTTGTCCGTGTACCCTCTTCATCAATAAAGATATTCTCAGCAGATATACTCAATCTACCGCTACTTGAGATTGCATCACGAGCATTCACGCAGAGATTCATGAAAACCTGATGCAGTTGTGTGGGGTCTCCAGATATAGCCCAGAGGTCTTTGGGTATATCGGTGCCAATTTCGATTGATCTTGGGAATGTCTCTCGTAGAATCCTTTCGATTTCTGAGATAATATACCTCAGTTGAAGGACTGTACGACTCCCTTCAGGGCCTCGCGCAAATGATAGAACCTGCCTTATCAAGTCGGCCCCGCGTTGAGCGCTCATCTCAAGCATATCAAGTAATTCCCGACTGTTTTCATCGGTAAGCTTTTTTCGCAATAATTGCAATACCATCATTATTGGCGATAGAATGTTATTAAGGTCATGCGCAATACCGCTGGCAAGCGTGCCTACGCTTTCCATCCGCTGTGCGCGGAGGAACTGAGCCTCCAGCTTTTTCCTCTCCATTATGTTTGTATCTATGACAAGTACCGATTTAGGATTCCCCTCGTTATCGCGCACAAGGGTCCAGCGGCTTTCTACAATAATCTCTTCTCCTTTTTTGTCTACATGATGCAACTCCCCCATCCATTCCCCTTTCTCTATAACGGTCCTGTAGGCTTCAATAAACTGGAATGAACCTCTTTTATATAGAAGCTCATTGTTTTTTTTCCCTATAGCTTCTTTTGCCGTCCAACCATACAGATTTTCAGCACCTTTGTTCCAGAAGATGATACGGTGTTCTAAGTCTCGCGCTATAATGGCATCCTGCGCTTTATCAAGAAGAGTGGCCTGCTCTCGTATTTGCTCCTCTGCCGTATTGCGCTCAGTGGTGTCACGGGTCATCTCCGAGAAGCCACGAAGATTTCCATACTCATCTCTCAGTGCTGTAATAACTATATTAGCCCAGAACCTAGACCCATCCTTTCGCACCCTCCAGCCCCCATCTTCGTAACGCCCCTCTCTAATTGCCATATCCAGACCATTCTGTGGCTTGCTGTGTTCAACATCTTCAGCAGGATAAAAGATGGAGAAATGCTTTCCTATGATCTCTTCAGCTTCATATCCGATGATACGCTCCGCTCCAGCGTTCCAGCTTACTATAAATCCGCTGATATCCATCATGAAAATAGCATAATCCTTCACACTCGCCACCAATAGACGAAAGCGTTGTTCGCTCTCGCGCAACTTCTCTTCTACTTGTTTGCGCTCCGTAACATCCTCCACCACAGCCATGCCTCCGACGATATTTCCATCGGCATCATGCAGGGGAGAAAGACTCAGGGATACCCATAGCCCTGTCAAACCGTTGGTGGCCTCATAGAATCGTTCCTCATGACAAAACTCGCCTTCAAGTGCCTTTCTCATTACAGCTATAAAGCCCTGATCCTTTAACTCCTTCATATCCAGTCCTATGATTCTGTCATAAGAGGATTCCAGAGTCTGGATTACCCACTCGTTGCATTGAATTATTTTTAATTTTTTGTCATATATGTATACTCCAACAGGCAATTGATCAAAAAGGGCTTTATAACGCTCCTCTAATTGGTGTAGCACGTCCGCCTGTTGGGTATTAAGGTCAGCGAGCTTATCTTCAAGAAGCTGGTCGCGCCCACGCTCAGGTTTTTTCTGATCTGTAAGTCTCTGCAAAAACCTTCTCCCTTACAACTCATACACGCAATATTCATACCAGAAAGGAACAAGTTAATTGAAAAGTGCAATTCATTGAAAAAACAGGATCTTACCATACATAGATGAAGTTAACCTTTAAAAAAAGCTTATGGCAAACGTGACTAAATCCGACATTTATATAACAAAAATTGCACGTATGGAGCTATATTCATTAAGATTTATTAGGGCAAAATGTAGCCTGGGCCTTCTTTTGAGGACTAAATGATAATAAAGACTACGGGTCTTCTGGTGGATAGATGATTATTAGGTGGTTAATTTTTCTACCTTGATTGCTTTCAATCCTCATATAAACTACACCCCTTCATGAAACACGAAGAAGAAATCACACGTGCCGCAGGAATCGTAGGGTATTCTACGCTGCTTAGCCGAATAGTGGGTTATGTAAGGGATATGGTAATAGCGTATTTTTTTGGTGCAAGCGCCGAAACCGACGCATATTTTGTTGCGTTCAGAATTCCAAACCTTCTTCGCAGACTCCTTGCCGAAGGCTCCCTTACAGTATCATTTATCCCGGTATTTACCGAATACTTAGAGAAAAAGAGCAAAGAAGAAGCAAAAAGGGTCTCCGATATAACATTCACGCTTCTTTCTATGGTTCTAATTTTGGTCTCTATTGCCGGAATTTTGCTCTCTCCTTTTATAATTAAGCTTTTTGCTTCGGGTTTTAAAGGTGAAACTTTTCACCTTGCTGTAAGGCTCAACCAAATAATGTTTCCCTTTATCTTTTTTGTATCTCTTTCTGCGCTGGTAATGGGAATTCTAAACTCTCTAAACTATTTTTTTGTCCCTGCCTTTTCAACCGTGATTTTTAATGTCGTTAGCATCGCCGTAATTTTTCTCGCTTATCAAAAATTGCATACCCCAGTTTTTTCTCTTGCCATAGGAGTCATTATTGGTGGATTTATTCAACTTATTTTCCAGATTCCCTTTCTAAAAAGCAGAGGTTTTCTCTTTACCTTTAGAAAAAAACTGCGTCATCCGGCGGTAAAAAAGATAGCCCTCCTTATGGCGCCTCAGCTTTTTGGTGTGGCCATATATAACCTGAATATTCTCGTAAGCACACAGTACGCTTCTCATCTCCCAGAAGGAACCGTGTCCTATCTGTACAATTCAGAAAGACTGACGGAGTTTCCTCTGGGACTCATCGCGGTATCCATAGCAACCGCTCTACTTCCCAGTCTCTCTTCACAGGTATCAAAAGGAGAGATTGAGAAATTTAGGGAAAGTTATTCTTTTTCACTGAGATTTATGCTCTTTACAATAATTCCTGCCCTCACAGGGCTTACAGCCCTTAGAGTTCCAATATGTAATCTCCTCTATCAAAGAGGCGAGTTTAATTATGAGGCGACTCTCCACACATCCGAGGCGCTTCTTGGATACGCCGCCGGGATTTGGGCAGTAGGCGGTGTGAGGATAACTGCGCCTACCTTTTACGCCATGCAGAACACCAAAACCCCGGTTTTAATTGCCTTCTTTGCATTCATCGTAAACGCCATTTTTGGATACGTACTCGGATTTACGCTCGGGCTCAAACACATGGGGCTTACGCTTGCAAGCTCAATATCCTCGACATTTAATTTCTCTCTTCTCTTTTTAAGTTTAAGCAGGCGTATAGGAAACATAAAGATAAAAGAGACCTTAATTTATGTCACTAAAATATCCTTTTCGTCTCTGGTTATGGGTGCTGTAGCATGGAAGATTTCAACCCTTTCCGACTGGTCTCGAAGCGGAATTTCTCCGCAGAAGATCGGTATATTCCTCCTTGCGACTATAGGTGGAATAGTAGTTTATCTTGCACTTGTGAGACTTCTAAAAGTAGATGAGCTCGGCTTTCTTTTCAGTATGGTAATGAAGAAATTCAGAAGGTAGGGTCACGCTTTTAGTCTTTAAATTACCAAACGGACGGGTAATTGCAGCCAACTAAAGACTGAAAGAAAATGGTTACTCCCCTATTGTAAGGGTTCCCTACTTTTTCTTGACTCCTATCGCGGTTTTAAAGTAATATCAAAGTGTCATGGGAGAAGTACAACCCTTAAAGTCGAGAGAACTCAGGGTTCTCAAAAAATCCTCTCAGACGACTCATCTTCAGTTGTTTTTTGTTCTTCTTGAAGAAATACTGAGAAAGCAAGGAGATTGACAATGGGGCTTGGAGATATTTTGTCAAAGCTGTTTAAGAAAGAAAACGAAAAAGAAGATGAAAAGGTTATAAAAAAAGAGATTTCTCTTGCCGAAGAAAGGGAGAAAGAGATTCTTTTAGCCGAGCAGGGGAAAGATGAGTCCTTAGAATCTACGGATGAAGAGTATTCTGAGTCTCTTTTAGCGCCCTTTGGCGGGGAAATCTATACAGAGACCATGGGGGACCTTTATATGAGCCAGGAATTATACGAAAGGGCTATCAGAGTTTTTGAAAAGCTTCTCGAACGTGATCCGGGAAATCAATCCCTCCGGGCCAGGTTAGAAATAGCAAGGGAGAAGCTGATAGGGGAAAAAACCAATTTTTAGGTGAGATTCATTTAAGATGAAAATCCTAATAATTCACGGACCGAATCTCAATCTTCTTGGAAAACGCGAGCCTCAAATCTATGGCGCCGCTACACTTGAAGAGATCAATCTTCTCTTAAAAGAAGAGGCGGATGGCCTCGGGGTTCAGGTTGAACTTTTTCAATCAAATTCGGAGGGCGAAATCGTAGCCGGAATTCAAGAGGCGATGAGTAAATTTGATGGAATAGTTATAAATCCCGCCGCATATACACACACAAGCGTTGCAATAAGAGACGCTATATCTTCCGTAGGCATTCCAACGATTGAGGTTCACATATCGAACGTCTACAGGCGCGAGGATTTCAGAAAAAAGTCTTTCATCTCAGGCGTAGCGATCGGGGTTATATCAGGATTCGGAAGCGATAGCTACCTACTGGGGCTGAGAGGATTGGTGAATTTCTTGAAGAAAAGTAGCGAGACAAACAAGAAAGTCCAAAAATGAAAAAACACTGGATCGTAGAAAAGGAAAACTCAAAGCTTAAAGAAAAACTCTCTAAAGCACTAGGAATATCGCCAATTTCCGCTCAAGTTCTCTTAAGCCGTGGAATCGAAGACGAGGCAGAAGCGGAGTCATTTTTAAAAAGCAACCTTTTTGACCTCCCATCCCCCTATCTTCTGAAGGGAATGGATAGAGCCATAGAGAGGATTAAAAGAGCCATCGAAAAGGGAGAAAAAATGGCAATATACGGGGACTATGACGTTGATGGCGTTACCTCTACGGCTCTTTTCTATACGTTCCTTAAGAATCTCGGCGCCCCCATAACGTATTACAACCCCGACAGGCTAAAGGAAGGATACGGCGTAAACATTGATGCCATAAAAAAATTAAAAGGCCAGGGCGCCTCGCTCATAGTCTCAGGCGACTGCGGAATCACAGCATGTAAGGAGGTTGAAGAGGCAAAAAAACTAGGCATTGATTTCATTGTTACAGACCACCATAAGCCTCCCGAAACACTTCCAGAAGCCGTTGCGGTCTTAAACCCGCACCAGGCAGGATGCCCTTACCCAGGAAAAGAGATTGCCGGCGTGGGGGTGATTTTCAACCTGGCAATTGCTCTAAGGCGCGCCCTCAGGAATTCGGGTTTCTTTAAAAGAGAAGAGCCAAATCTGGGGGATTACCTAGACCTTGTCGCCTTGGGGACGATCGCCGACTGCGCATCGCTTACAAATGTAAACCGGATATTTGTAAAAGAAGGAGTGAAAAGGATGTCAAATCCCAGACGCCCCGGCATAGTCGCGCTAAAGGAAGTAAGCGGTATCGAAGGGGAGGTAAATTCTTACGATGTAGGTTTTAAGCTAGGCCCAAGGATAAACGCCGGAGGAAGACTCCAGAGCGCAGGTGTTGCCGTAGAACTCCTGATCTCGGAGGACTTGGAAAAGGCAAGAGGTCTTGCAAAAATCCTGAACCATGAAAACTCAAAGAGGCAACAAATCGAGGAAGAGATTTTCTCTGATGCCATCTCGCAGGTTGAGGGAAACCAAAGATTTCTCGAGGCTAACTCTCTTGTACTTTCGTCCCCCAAATGGCATCCGGGCGTAATTGGAATCGTGGCATCGAGAATCGTCGAGCGGTACAGGAGACCTGCGGTACTCATAGCAGTTGGAGAAGGAGGCATTGGAAAAGGGTCGGGTAGAAGCTTTGAGGGAATAGATTTGTACGCGTCTCTTTCTGAATGCAGAGAGTCACTTGAGCAATTTGGAGGACATGAGCTTGCCGCAGGAATTTCCATTAAAGAGGAAAGGATTGATGAGTTTAGGGATAGATTTGAAAAAGCCGTAAGTGAGCGAGACGGGGATTTTATTAAACTAAAAATTGATTGTGCTCTTGATTTCACTGACGTTACCGATTCTGTAGTTTCGGAACTTGGTCTCCTTGCTCCCTTTGGAATAGGGAACCCCGAACCGGTGTTTTTATCAAAATCCGTTGATGTAATCTCCCGGAGGCTCTTTAAAGACAAGCACCTTAGCCTCAAGCTCAGGCAGAAGGGCAGGGTTTTTGATGCAATCTGGTTTAATCTCAAGGAACCGATTACAGTCCCGAATCAGGTTGATGTTGTCTTTATCCCTGAAATTAGTAAATGGAACGGAAAAAGGGAGATTCGCCTGAAGATAAAGGATATAGACTGGTAACAAAAGAAAAATAGAATACAAACCGTAGGGGCGCATAGCAATACGCCCTGCTCTTCCATTACCCCTAGATAATGACAAAACTACAATCACCCGCCGATACGCCTTTATGCAATATTATATTTTGTGCAGATTTACACACCTCCCATAGTGTATTACTACACAGCTGAGCCCCATTCTCCTCTTCTTTGAATGCTTTTCCTTTTATAACCTCTCGTAAAAATTAGAGATTAAAAAACAGATTCTGCTGGTATAAACATTGCATTGAACAAAACGCAAAATACTTTGGGTAGGTGAAAAAACTAGAACGGAAAGGGAAGTGACAGTTCTAACTAGATTGACTAAGACCCAAGGGATATTGAATCCCGGTGTGAGTTTAGTTAATCGAAATAGAAACAAGTTATAAGGGGGGTTAAATAAATTGCTCTTTCTGGTATCCATTTTGAGAGATTTCACATCATGAATTGAGGAGAATAGTCATGCAAGATACAGAATTTGGTGTCGGTGAAGCGTTTGAAGAATATGCTGCGGCATTCGAAATTGAGCCTCTCATTGAAGAGAATGAGATTTTTAGCGAAATGGA
>JBLNAE010000121.1:0-5858 GCA_050259195.1 Ignavibacteriales bacterium | reverse complement strand
CAGTTTCCGACACTTCCACGATGATTGTGCCCTGTTGAAAGGTACAAATCTGAAATATATACGTATCCCAGCCAATGGCTTTCACCCTGAAGAGGAAGATATTGTGAAATTCTTAAAGATTATTGAAGACCCGGACAATTGGCCGGTGTTTGTCCACTGCTACAAAGGTGACGATCGTGCCGGATATAGTATTGCTGCGTACCGAATGGTCAATGAAGGCTGGAATCCAGATGACGCTATAGCTGAGATGTTCAATTTTAACTACAATCCAATTTGGTTTAGTATTCCGGGCTTTCTACGTCGGCTTGACCTCGAGGAGATCAAAGAGAAAGTGTGGACTGAACCTAAGCCAAGGTTTAACAACTGCGAATAAGGACAGTTGAGCATAGATTCCGGGTAAGGGCTAGAGACGCTGAGTATTTAGCAAGGGAGTTTTATCCAGGTTTTACCACAGAAGATTTCATAAGCCTTCCTGCTTACCACATTTACCTTAGGCTTATGATTGACGGAGTGGTATCAAATCCTTTTAGTGCTGTCACCCTACCCTCTCCTGATGAGAAAGATTACTCCAAAGAGAAGGTAATAAACCTTTCTTAAGCTCACTATGGAAGATTGAGAAATCAGTAACTTTACCTTGGTTGGTATGAAATACTCATTGACAAAAACCTCTGAACCTCTATACTAAACGTTAGGTTAACATCCATCTTTATTTCTACTTTGAGGAGGTAGAATTGAAGAGAAGAAAAAAGGATATAGCGCAAACTATGACACTCACAATGATGGGTCTTGACCGGGCACGAAAAGAACTCTCCCGTCTGGTTCGAGAGGCTCAAAAGACAAATACAAGATTTCTTTTAAGCGAGAGGGGTAAGCCTCAGGCCGTGGTTTTAGGCATCGATGACTACCTGAAAAATATACTCAAAAGAGATAGATTGAGCGTCGTTGCTGAGATACAGATAGAGGCAAGAGAGAAAGGCTTGGATAAAGTGACTATGAAAGAGATAGACCGTGAGATAAAAGCCCACCGAAAAGAGAAGTCTCAGTCCGCATCTAAGTGATAAGAGTAGTATACGATACGAATATCGTTGTTTCGGGCCTTCTTAATCCAGAAGGCGTTCCAGCGCTTCTTTTGAACCTTGCAACCGAGGGGTTTGTGAAGCTTGTAGTTTCTGAAGAGATACTAAAGGAATATGAAGAAGTTCTTATGAGACCGAAATTTGGACTTTCTCAAAGACTTGTAAAGAGGTTTCTACAGAGACTTCGGTCAAGAGGAAAGGTAGTGAAAGCAAAAACTACTCTAAGGGTTCTTAAAGACCCTGATGATAACAAGTTCCTTGAGTGTGCACTTTCAGGAAGGGCTCAATGGCTGGCGACGGGAAACATCCGCCACTTCTCATTTAGAGAATTCCGAGGCATCAAGGTTGTCTCCCCTAGAGAATTCTGGGAGATTTATAAAGAGAGTCTGCTCAGTTCTATTGAATAGCTTTCCATAACTGCATGGCTCAACGGTGAGGATGCATCCACTGCAACCCTGACTTTTTGGCCAAATACCCTTTTCATAAGTATTTGAGTTATATCCTATCTTACCACTACTCTTTACTCTTCAATGCGAGGAGTGGTAGAATCGGTACACTTATGATAATAGGAATCCTTACACAAGTAGAGGATGCCGAGGGAGCACTCAATAACTTGGCAGAAGCGGATTTTAAGCCCTCCCATATCTCTGTTGTCATGGCCGATAAAGAGCAGGCTAATGCTATTTCCGATACCTCTGGCATTTTAACAGGAACCCCGGTTGAGGATTTAGCCGACGCATTGGTAAAACTAGGGCTAAAAAAGGATGCCCTTAGGTATCAGGATATGGTCAAGAAAGGCGGGGTTTTCATGGCGGTATCTACCGAGAGTAAAGACGAAGAAGAGGCAGTGAAAGAAATCCTAAAAGGCCAGAACGGGAGGCTAGTTAAGAAGATATGAAGTTCGGGTATATCATTATTGCAGCCATAATCATAATTATCCTTTTATATTTCCTCTTCCATCACAAAAAAGAAGAGCAAAAGCCATTACAACCCCAAGTTACTCCTACTCAAACAGCTAAACCCGCTCAACCGACTATCGGGCACAGGACAAAGACTTCGGGATGTAAAGTTAATGGTCCGTTCCCCGATTCCGCTTGCACCCCTGGCGCAGTAATTCCCGGTGTTACCAAAGAGCAAGTTTGCACGCCTGGATACGCGAAGTCTGTAAGAAACGTCACGGAAGATGTCAAGGATGAAGTTTATCGAGAATACCGGATCACGCATCATTCTCCTGGCGAATATGAAGTAGATCACCACATAAGCCTTGAGCTAGGGGGCTCCAATGACATAAGCAATCTGTGGCCCGAGGCAGCAAATCCACGACCTGGCTATCACGAAAAAGACAAGGTTGAGAACTACCTGCACAAAGAGGTATGTGCGGGAAGAATCTCTCTTGAAGAGGCCCAAAAACAAATCGCAACCAACTGGCTTGAGGTATACAAGAGATTGCCTAAAGCAACCCGGCGTAAGAGGAGATAATATTCATAATCCTTTGAGATAATCTCTAGATTCGCAACCACCGCAAGCCTTAAGTGGAGAGCAGAGTATCAGTGAGCAGTATAAATAGTAAAGAAATCTTTACTGTTGGGCACTCAACCCGCAGCCTCGATGAATTTGTGAGTGTCCTCAAACACTACGACATAGAAGTTCTTGTCGACATCAGGCATTTTCCTCATTCGAGACATAACCCTCAGTTCAATAAAGAGACCCTTGAAACCAAACTTCCAGAGATCGGCATCCAATATCTCTGGATAGAAAAACTTGGAGGGTTAGAAAGGGCGGATATGAGGAGTATATGGAGACAAAGGATTTCCATGAAGGATTAGAGACATTGATGGAAATTGCAAATCAAAGAAGAGTCACCCTGATGTGTGCTGAGCTTTTGTGGTTCCGGTGCCACCGTCGCTTTATTGCCTCTACACTCAAAAGACAGAAATGGCATGTGACCCATATTTACGACGAGGAGAAAGCGCAGGAACATAGAGAATTAAAAAGAAATGATCTCCTGCCACTGCTTTAATGGTGGAGTATCCAGATGAGGACTATGAAGGAAAAAGAACCTCCATTTCACTCTAAAACTATCAGACAAGCCATCTTTGACGAACTCCTGGAGGGGATAAAAACTGTAAGGGAGCTGTCACAGGCACTCAGGGTTTCAGAGAAAGAGGTCATAAGCCATCTTGCCCATGTTGAGCAATCTTCTCCACAGAAGGGGTATAGATTCATTATAGAACCCTCGGAATGCCTGGATTGTGGGTTTACTTTTCAGAAAAGGGAGAGGCAAAAGAAACCCGGGAGATGTCCTAAGTGCAAGGGAGAGCATCTCACAACCCCTAGCTTCGGACTGAAAAAACCGGGTGAGATGTAATATTATATCTCCCGGCAATTATATATAGTGTCTCTGCTTACATATGTAAAAATGTTCAGGAATAATTTGCATCCCCCTACATGGATTTGCATCTACATACAGATAGCTCCACATGATCCACTAAGAGGAGAGGTAGACCGGACAATAGACTGCAAAGGAGTTGAAGATGAACAATATGAAAAGGGTCTTTAGCATCCACAAAAAGCCATCCGTCCACTGGGTAGGTGACGGCTTTCCTGTACGCACCATATTCTCGTACCAGAGCCTGGGTCCTCACATCAGCCCATTTCTGCTCCTGGACTATGCAGGGCCCACAGAGTTTTCACCGACAGACGAGCCACGAGGCATAGATGAGCATCCACACCGGGGCTTTGAGACGGTGACAATCGTCTATCAGGGCGAACTTGAGCACCGGGACTCGGCCGGGAACCATGGGAGGATTGGTCCAGGTGATGTCCAGTGGATGACGGCGGCCTCGGGTGTTGTGCACGAGGAGAAGCATACGCAGGGATTTGCCAGGAAAGGCGGCATACTGGAGATAGTGCAGCTATGGGTGAATCTACCATCAAGGTTCAAAATATCTCCTCCCGGCTACCAAACACTTCTTAATAACCAAATCCCCATCGTAAACCTCTCTGACGGAGGTGGCACGGTGCGAGTGATTGCCGGAGAGTTTCAGGGGATGAAAGGCCCGGCGCGTACATTCACTCCAGTCAATGTGTGGGATTTGCGTATGAAGCCGGGTCATGGCGCGGACCTGAGCCTGCCAAACGGGTACACAACGGCTCTATTCATCCTGAGGGGAAAACCTTTGGTAAATTCCTCAGAAACGGCTACTGAGGGTGAGCTGGTGCTATTTGAAAGTGATGGGGAGCGTATAAAAGTCGAGGCTCGAGAGGACGCGACCATCCTGTTGTTGAATGGAGAGCCTATTGACGAGCCGATCGCCAGCTACGGCCCGTTCGTCATCAATACACAAGAAGAGATTCGCAAGGCAATCGAAGATTATCAGAGCGGCCGGATGGGGCGGATTGCCTCCTGAGTGGTGGGTAGCCTGGTCTGTTCATCAGAGTGGGATTGATAATTACCTTTCAGGACTGTCTGTTACCCTACCATTCTTCTAATGTGGATACGCGGATTTGGTTCAGATATATCAATAATGCTACTTTCAAAGGAATACAAATAAGGATATCCCCTTTTAAGATAGATATGTTGTGTCTTATGTAACAAAGGCGAGAGAAAATCTCTAAATTTGAATTCATATCAGGCTAAGTAGATGGCCACCAACAAAATCCTGAGAACCATTTTAAGGCCCTTAATTTTTCAAAGTTGATGTTTTCCTTATTTATAATGAGATTTTGGATTATACTCCCCGGTATACCTATCTTAAAAAGGCTTTTTACGGAGGTTGGAGATGCCTATTTTGACTTTCAAGGTCTCAAAAGAAGTGGCAGAGACAGTAAATACTTTTAACGTTACATAAGACATGGAGAATCAGACAGAAAAGAAGAAAAATAAGCCAAGAAAAGAGCGATTGATTATAGAATCTAGAAGTGTAGAATCTGTAGCGTATCACCTCACAAAGATTTACTGTGGTAATCAAAGATGTAGGAGCTGTCCTCATGGTCCCTACTGGTATGCTTACTATCGTGAAGGTAAGAGGGTTATATCAAAATACATCGGGAAGAACTTTAGTTACAAGTTTTATATCCGCTATTGCTAAATTCAAAAATCTTTACCTCTACAAACACCAGCATTTCCTAACCCCACACAAAAAACGTTAACTCTCTTAGAACGGAAAAGCAGACTATACAAAATGATAGATTCCTTAGCAATAGCGGTATTAAAAAATGTCTTGACTTTCATTTCTAGAGGGAGTATATATGGTGCCTAATATTGCGCTATAAAAGGAAGGTATTGACGAATGCTGACGAAAGAAGTTATGACTGTGAAAGAGGTTGCGGAATACCTCCAAATATCAGAGGCATCTGTGAGAAGAATGCTTAAGGCTAAGAAGCTCCCTGCATTCAAGCTCGGACAGCAGTGGCGATTTCGAAAGAATATTGTAGACAAATGGATGGACGAAAATTCCATCCACTTCCTACAAGATAAAAACGGCAAGGAGGCAAGGCGTAGATGAAAGTAATCGCCATCGCAAACCACAAGGGAGGGGTAGGAAAAACAACAACCGCGGTAAACCTCTCAGCAGCCCTTGCACAGCTTGGTTATGACGTACTACTTATCGACATGGATCCTCAGGGAAATGCCACAAGCCACCTTGGCTATGTGCCCTTCTCTATTACAAAAACCATCGAGAACGCCCTCGTAGATGATAACAATGAAGTTGATGTAGATAGCCTCATTCTTGAGCGAGGTGCCCGACTCTTTCTTATTCCTACCAACCTCAATATGAG
>JBLNAE010000120.1:0-3369 GCA_050259195.1 Ignavibacteriales bacterium | reverse complement strand
AATAAAGCTGTTAAAAGATAATCTATCAGATGAAGAGATTATAAAGCTATATGCTTCTATAGGTTACGGGGAGGAGGCTCAAAAACTCTTCTCTTAGTTCTGTCCAGTTTTCAGGTAAAACTCTTCCTGATGAATTGATCCCCTCCAGGAACAGCTAGTTCCAATTGATGCAGAATATTGGGAAATAAATAGCTATGATAACTTCTTGGACAAAAGAGCGGAGAATTTAGCAAGTGAAGCATCAAAATTCTTCAAAGAATTTCGTGGACAAAATGAGTAAAATACAAATCCCTTCCGCAGAACAAAAATTTCACACTGTAATTTCCAAGAACACTTTTTACTTCTACAATCCAAAATATGAAGAATATTATAAGCTTATGAATTGATAAAAATTAGGATGCATACAATGATTTTTGCCCCCTAAAACGCAACAGTTGTGTCAATACCCCCTTAAGAGTTCGTAGCTCTCTATCCTACCTACAGTTGGATAATCTGACCCTATGTCGGTTGCTGTAATGGCTGGGAATGCAACGTCAAAGTATCTTCGTGGGCTCTTTCACAAAAGGGTTAATCAGGTATAGGAAATTGTATTTCAGGCTAGAGACGGGGCAAGAAACCTATCTTTTTATGGAAATGAGCGATGGAGAGAGAGTATTTTGCTTGACAAGAGTCTCTGATTTGTGAAACAATGGTAATAGAAAAGGCTTGTGCATAAAATTGGTTTAAGAAAATTAACACAATAGAAGCCCCTTCTTCCTTGCCCCTTATTTTGGCAACCAAGTAGGGACAAAAATGAACTTGTTTAAAAAGCTGAGCGGACTGGGAAAACAGAATGACAAGAGTAGGCAGGCAGAACGGGGGAATGGCATGAGAGGCATGGGAAGGTTTGTCCGGGGCATTATCATTTACGTAATTTTAGGAGCCTGGATTTTGAGCTCCAGTTTTTATACAGTAGAGGCCGATGAACAAGGCGTGATAAAAAGGTTTGGAAAGTACAATAGGACTGAGACGCCGGGCATTCACTTTAAGCTCCCCTGGCCGATGGAGACGGTTCAAAAACCTAAAGTAACAGAGGTAAAAAGAATAGAAATAGGGTTCAGAACGATAGACCCCGGACCTCCGGCAAGCTATAAAGATATTCCCGAAGAATCATTGATGCTCACAGGAGACTTGAACATTGTCAGCTCCGAGTTCATCGTGCAGTATAGCATTAAAAATGCCGAGGAATATCTATTTAACGTTAAAGACGTAGATACTACCATCAAAGATGCGGCTGAGGCTGCGGAAAGGCAGGTCGTGGGCAACAAGGAAATTGATTACGTCTTAACTGTAGGGAAAGCAGAGATTCAAGAGGGGATAAGAAGCCTGCTTCAAGAGATAATGGATAGCTACAAAGCCGGAATACACATAGTCGCAGTTCAGCTTCAGGACGTTGAGCCGCCCAAGCCCGTAATAGGAGCCTTTAAGGACGTTGCAAGCGCAAAAGAGGACAGAGACACGTTCATCAATCAGTCCGAGGCTTATAAGAACGAGATAATCCCAAGGGCGCAAGGAGAGGCAAAAAGCCTCCTGAACGAAGCCGAGGCTTATAAGACAGAGAAAATAAACCGTGCCCAAGGAGAGGCGGAGAGGTTTACAAAAATCCTGGAGGAGAGCAAGAAGGCCGAAGATGTTACGAGAAAAAGGCTCTACCTTGAGACGATGGAGTCTGTGCTCTCAAAGATGGATAAATTCATCATAGACTCAAAGAATCGCTCCCCTTTAAACATATTGGATCTTAGAGGAAAAAACTCTGAAGAGATTAAGAAAGAATTAGAGGGCGGAACAAAGGAAAAATAATGCCGCGAGGACTCAGGGCTTTACTTACCATCGCCATCATATTGATAGGCATTTATATATTCAAACCGCTCTATACAGTGGATGAGACAGAGCAGGCCGTTTTGCTCAAGTGGGGAGTTGAGCCCGTGAGGGTTGTAAAAGAGGCGGGACTTCATTTTAAATGGCCCTGGCCATACCAGACCGTAATGGAATTTGACAAAAGACTCCTCGAGTACGACGCGCAGCCAAGGGATATTATAACAAAGGATAAAAAAACACTTAAACTCGATAACTACGCGAGATGGAGAATCAGCGATCCGATCAGGTTTTTACAGAGCGTTAAAAATGAAAATGGAGCTCAGACGAGAATTGACGATATAGTTTATTCGGAACTCAGGGTTGAGACGGCAAGCCATGACCAGATTGACATAATCGCCCAGCAAAGAGAGATTATAATGAAAAAGGTAACCGAAAGATGCCACGAGAAAGCCAAAGAATACGGGATAGAGATAGCCGACGTCAGGATAAAGAGAGCCGATTTGCCTCTCGAGAACGAGGAATCGGTGTTTAAGAGAATGGTAGCCGAGAGAGAAAGGCAGGCCAAAAAATATAGGTCTGAGGGACAGAGTGAGGCGACCGGGATAAGAGCTGAAGCCGATAAGGAAAGCAGAATAATCGTATCCCAGGCGTACAAGCAGGCCCAGATAACAAAGGGAGAAGGCGACGCAGAGGCTGTAAGAATATATGGAGAGGCTTATACGAAAGACCCGGATTTTTATTCGTTCGTAAGAACCCTCGAAACCTACGAGAAATCGCTTAATGGAAAAACCACCGGAGTTTTTTCAACTGACTCAGAGGTATTCAGGCTCTTTGAGCGCAAGGATTTAAGCAAGTGATGTCGAATCAGATTGAAGGCTAAACGTTTGTCATGCTAACGAGGTGCATCAAATTGCATGTAACAATGACTAACTGAAAATGAGCTATATTAGTTTCATAACAATGGGAGATGTTCACATCCAATGAGTAAGACACGATACCATCTTTAATGCTTTCTTTGCGCTTAATTTTGGGTTTGTATTATAAGCATGTGTCTAGATGTTTGAGACTTATATAAAGTTTGAGAGTGATAGAGTTATATAGTGTTATTAACAAAAGGATTAAAATGTTTAATTCTAAGGCTCAAAAAGCTCTAAATTATGAGCCATTCTGGATAGCTAAATTCGCTTCCTCTAGCTCCATTCCTTACCGGATGTGAAAATCCAGTGTCTTCTAAAAACTCCCTAAAGTAATCACGTGCTTGTCTGACCCACTGAGGGTTGAGCCTTGATATTTGTTCTTGCATCTGAGTTTCCTTGAGCTGCTAATCTTTGTCTTTATTATCTCAGATTTGTCTGATTTTAAAAGAAAAAACTCCGCGACTGCTCAGGTAATCCGATATACTATATCAAGGAACAGAAATTCAGGTTTAATCATAGACAGTTGAGTGCTGATGAATTTGTTCATAAGTTAGTAGAGATTTTAGCCAATTTTGGTCCATGAAACACGTAATGC
>JBLNAE010000119.1:0-22910 GCA_050259195.1 Ignavibacteriales bacterium | reverse complement strand
TTACGAGCCAAGTTATGTATTCTCTAAAGATTTCCCCATCCGCACCATCAACTTTTCCAATCGGAGTGAAAAGAAATTCCACGATAATCTTGTATCGTTGGTTGATGTGATGCTGGATTTGAATAAGAAAATTCAAACTGCTAAAGGAAATGAAAAAGAACAGATTCAACGACAGATTGAAAAAACAGATGGAGAGATTGACGAGATAGTTTATAAACTTTATGGAATCACGGAAGAGGAAAAGAAAATAATTGAGAGCAAGGGATGAAAAAAGAGTTACGCAACCTTGTTAGTGAAATAGTTTCATGAATAGGCACAGAGTTAAGAACGTAGGGGCAATCCTTGTGATTGCCTTTATTAATAAGGGCGAATACAAGATTCGCCCCTACAAAAACTGCAAGCGTTTTTGAAACTCCACAATTTAATACGAATAGTGCGAATGAAAAATATTTTGTATGGACAGGTTTGAAAAAATTTTGTTCGTAACTAAATTTCTATTTCATCAAACTCAATTTCGGTTCTCAGATTTTTTAGAACCTCTTTCGTCTCATCAATCAAATCGTCCGTAGAAGTAATTTTGATTATTCCTTCTTTAGCATTTTCTGTTCTTATCCATGCAAGATGAGAATATGTGCCAAGAATTGACTGAAAATAAACGGTATCGCTTGGGTCTTTAAGCTTTATGTATATTGCCGCCATTTATTTAAGTTATACCAATTTAAATTTCTTATAGTGCATAGCAAGGACTGTCATTGCGAGGAGCAATAGCGACAAAGCAATCTAAAAACAATGGGGATTGCTTCGCTAACGCTCGCAATGACTACTTTTGATACAATTGGTATTAGAGGATAAGAATTAGATGAACGATTGTCAATTCATATTTAGGTCTGTCTTGAGGTCTCGCTGAGCCGATTATCTGCGTGTTTTATCGTGGACATTGGGTTGCCCCCATGATCAACCCATACCAATATGTGCCAAAAAGCCACTCCTGATCCCAAGAAATGGATATTTAGATGCCACCTGTGGCGGGCTTGGCTGCTATAATTGGTCATTCATGGATTAACTGAGCCGACAATTGGCGCGGTCGAACCGCCGTCTCAAGGGGCTTTTAATGCTTTCTAAGCCAAGATTAATAGATTCAAACCTGAGTTTATTGCTTATGTTTTGCTATATTTCTACATATATTCAGTAAGTTATCGAGCCTTCTTCATGTAAGTTATAGATATAAGTCGTATCTATTCGTCATCATTATCATAATGCCTCAAAGGATATTTGGAAACCCTGTGCCTACGAAAAAAAATTAAAAATTTCAAAAACTTACTTGACAAGATTAACCCCTTGAGTATATAGTGGTTTAAAGTGGCGTAAAGTGGCTTGTTAGTAATTGCTGCCCTTCCGGTGGAGGGCAAGCGGGAATAGGATGTTTCGAGGCAAATACGAACATACAATGACAGATAAAGGAAGGATAAGCGTACCAGCAAAGTTCAGGGAGGTGCTAAAAGACAAATATGGGGACGAAACCCTTATAATTACGAACTTCGAGAGATGCCTTATTGTTTACCCGATAAAAGAATGGAACGAGATCGAGAGAAAAGCCGCCGAACTCTCCCAATTTAAGCAGGAAGTAATTTATTTTCTTCGACACCTTATAGGAAATGCCGATGACTGCCCGATTGATGGGCAGGGAAGAATCCTTATCCCTCAGAGTCTTAGAAATGACGCCCAGATTACGCGCGATGTGGTGCTGATTGGGATGCTTACAAAGTTTGAGATCTGGGCAAAAGAGGTTTGGGACGAAGAGGAATCAAAGAAGGCGTATGAGGAGTTCAAGAGAAGTAGAGAAATTCTAGCGGGACAGGGTTTATAAATGGAAAGAGCGGCACTGGAAATGAAAAAACCGTCTCATAAGCCGGTTATGGTAAAGGAAGTGATTAATCTCCTGCGTCCTCGCCCCGATGGGATTTATGTGGATGCCACGCTGGGGCTTGGGGGACATACTGAGGCTATATTGGAATGCTCTTATTCTCGCACGAAGGTGATTGGTTTTGATATGGATAACGAGGCTCTTTCTCTTGCGAAAAATCGCCTCTCGAGATTTGGTTCGCAGGTCGTGTTCGTAAATGAGAATTTCTCTCAGATTGATAAGGTGCTTAAGAAACTCGGCATAGATAGAGTGGATGGGGTTGTTGCCGATCTTGGGATGTCGTCTTTTCAGATTGAGGGGAGCGGGAGAGGCTTTAGTTTCTTGAGAGATGAACCGCTTGATATGAGGATGGATCCGAGGCTCAGATTTACCGCGCGCGACCTGGTAAATGAAATGGATGAAGAAGAACTCTCAAAAATTCTGAGGGTCTACGGCGAAGAGAGATGGGCAAAAAAGATTTCAAGAGAGATTGTAAAATCCCGGCGTGAAAAACCCATAGAGACGACTCTTCAACTTGCGGAGATAGTTTCAGACGCAATTCCAAAAAAATTCCATCCCCTGGGAATTCATCCTGCTACCCGAACCTTTCAGGCGCTCCGTATATCCGTAAACAATGAGCTTGAGGACCTGGAGGTCTTTTTAGAAAAAGCGGTTTCTACCCTCAGTGTCGGTGGAAGGATCGTTGTGATTTCTTTTCACTCTCTCGAAGATAGGCTGGTTAAGAATGCATTTCGGGAGTTTGCATCGCCCTGTATTTGTCCGCCCGAAATGCCAAGGTGTGGATGTGGAAAAAAAAGCGTTCTTAAAATTCTTACGCGCTCTCCCCTCAGGCCGAGCGTAGAAGAAATTCACGGGAATCCGAGGGCGAGAAGCGCGAAATTAAGAGGAGGAGAGAGGATACAACATGGCTCAGGTGGCAGCTTTCAGGAGGAAGTCGAATTTAGATAAAACCTTTTTTTCGGCAAGCTTTTTAATCCCCGTCGTTTTAGTTCTTTGCCTTGCCCTCATATACGTGCGCATTAAGGTCGAGACGATAAAACTCGGCTATGACATCTCGGCCAGTAAAAAGCAGGAAGAAGAGGCTCTAAAGGAGAACCTCGCCCTTCAGGCAGAGTTTATGGAATTAAAATCTCCCACGAGAATCGAGTATCTGGCGCGCGGCCTTGGTTTTAAATTCCCTACGCAAGAAGATGTGATATATATCAAGGAGACCACCGTCGTCGGTGAGAGGAGATGAATGGGAGAGATGAAAAGGAAGAAAAACTCAAAGAGAATCTCTCTTGCAAGGGGTTTAGAGAAGCCCGTATGGAAGGTTAGATTAATCTGCGGATTCATCTTCCTTCTTTTTCTCGGCGTGTCCATTAAGGCTTTGGAACTCCAGGTGCTAAATAGAGACCCGGCGCTCAACCTCGCGAAGAAACAGCACCAGGGATCGTTTACGCTTCTTCCACGGCGGGGCAGGATTCTCGATGCGCGGAAAAGGGATCTCTCCGTAAATGTGGACGCCGAGTCCATATACGTGCGCTCGAAGGACGTCCAGAATCCGGAGGAGTTTTCAAAGAAGCTCTCTAGATACTTAGGCGTTTCTCAAATAGAGGTTTTAAATATGGTTCTTTCCAGAAAGCCATTCTTTTGGGTCAAAAGGCTTGCCGAACCGGAACTTGTTGCCAAGCTCAAAGAGGCGAATCTAAGCGGAATAAATTTCATAGAAGAGCCAAAGCGGGTTTATCCGAACGAATATCTTGCTGGACAGGTCCTCGGATTTACGGACATTGATTCAAAGGGGATCGAAGGGGTTGAGTACTATCTCGACGGCTCGCTTGCCGGAAGGCCGGGGAAAATCATCGTAAAAAAAGACGCGCGAGGAAAGGAAATAGTAAGCGCTCCCGTTAATGTTGAGCAGAGCACATCGGGATATGATGCGATTCTCACCATAGACTCTCAGATTCAGTACATGGTCGAAAAAGAACTCAAAGAAGGGGTGGAGAAAGTCGGGGCACAAAAAGGAATCGCACTTCTTATGAACTCGGAAACCGGTGCTGTAATGGCTATGGCTTCTTATCCATTTTTCGATCCGAACAAGGCTGATAAATACTCCGGAGAGATTAAGAGAGATCTTCCCATCTGGTATTCATTCGAGCCTGGCTCTACGATGAAGACTTTTCTTGTTGCCGCCGCTCTTGAGGAAAAAAAGATAACCCCGGATTCTCAATTTAATTGTGAAAACGGCAAAAGAAAGTTAGGCTCCAAGATTATAAACGACGTTCATCCATACGGCGTTCTCACAGTGGCTGAGGTTGTGAAGGTATCGAGCAATATCTGCGCTTCAAAGATAGGCGAGGTTCTGGGCGGGGATAAGCTCTATGATTACCTTAAACATTTCGGCTTTGGACAGAAGACCGGTATCGGTCTCCCTGGAGAGTCGAGCGGGAAGCTCAGAAACTCAAGGGACTGGAGGCCAATTGAACTCGCAACGATCTCTTTCGGCCAGGGAATCTCGGCTACAGCCATTCAACTTGCCTCCGCACTCTCCGCGATTGCAAACGGTGGATACCTTGTAAAACCCTATTTAGTTGATAAGATAATCGGTCGGGATGGAAAGGTTATCGAGGAGAGAAAACCGGAGGTTGTAAGAAGGGTTGTATCCTATGACACCGCTAAAGAGGTTACGAGGATTTTAGAGGGCGTTATAACTAAAGGCGGTACGGGAGAAAGCGCGGCAGTTCCCGGATACAGAATCGCGGGAAAGACCGGAACGGCTCAAATTCCCAACCCTCAAACCGGAGGCTATTACACTGATCGTCACATGGCATCTTTTATCGGATTTGCTCCTGCTGATGACCCAAAGATAACACTCGTGGTGATTGTCGAAAGCCCCAAAACAAGCCCCTATGGGGGGGTCGTAGCTGCGCCCATATTCAAAGGAATTATGGAAAAGGTCCTTTTCTATCTCGGCATTCCTCCGGAGAAGATGTTTGCCGAATCAAGGGTTATGCCCAACCTTCTGGGCATGAGCGCAAGGGATGTGCTCAAGTGGGCGGAAAAAGAGGGAATTGAAGTAAAACTAAAAGGGAGCGGCAGTGTGGCCAATCAAAAACCGCAGGCAGGAGAGATAATAAAAGATAACACGGTTTGTTCTATAGAGCTGAAGCAAACCATATAATTCGGCTACAATTAATGATTATATGATCTTAAGAGACTTAATAAAAGGAGTAGAGACTAAACGCGTTCTAGGCTCTGACGATGTAGAGATTCCGGCGGTCTGTTACGACTCGAAAGAGGTTCGCGATGGATCCCTCTTTGCCGCGATAAGAGGAGAGAAGACGGATGGACATAAATATGTCGAGTCAGCCGTAAAGAGCGGAGCAAGGGCGCTTCTTGTAGAAGAAATCTCTGAGAACCCTTTCAGAGGCGTTTCCATCATTCAGGTAGAGGACACAAAGTCGGCACTCGCCGAAGTATCGGCAAATTTCTTCAACCATCCCACAAAAGAGATCACCCTTGTCGGCGTTACGGGAACAAATGGAAAGACGACAATCACTTATCTCCTCGAATCAATCTGGCAGGAATGGGGAAAGAATGCAGGCGTAATAGGAACGGTTGATTACAGGTTTTCGGGAAAGAAAATCCCATCTATAAGAACGACGCCTGAATCACTGGATTTGATGAGTTTGTTTAGAGATATGCGAGACTCCGCCGTTCAGTGTGTCGTAATGGAGGTTTCTTCGCATGCATTAGACAGGAAAAGGGTTTTCGGATGTCATTTTGATGCAGCCGTATTTACGAATCTCTCTCAAGACCATCTTGACTATCATGGAACTATAGAGAATTATTTTGAGGCGAAGAAAAAATTATTCTCGGAGGTCCTCAGAAAGAGCGAAAAGAGGGAAAAATTTTCTGTGATAAACATTGACGACCCCTATGGAAAGGAAATCGCAAAAGAGGCGGTCGGAAAAATCATTTCGTACTCTATCCTCAATTCGGAAGGGGTTTATGCGGAAAAAACGGATATTGCGCCTGAGGGAATCCATACCGTTTTAAATACGCCCTGGGGAAGGGCTGAAATCAATTCAAAACTCTTTGGAAAACACAATCTCTACAACATCCTTGCCGCCGTATCTACGGCGCTTTCCCTTGGCGCGGAAATTGAGATTGTAGAAAGAGGAATTTCAAAGGTCGCAGGAGTGCCGGGGAGACTCAATAGAGTGGAGAACCCCTTTGGAATCACGATCCTTATAGATTATGCGCACACCCCTGATGCGCTAAGGAATGTTCTTACGGCTATAAGACCTTTCACACGGAGGAAACTCATACTTCTTTTCGGTTGTGGAGGTGATAGAGACCCAATAAAAAGACCCATTATGGGAAGGATTGGAAGAGAGTTGTCGGATACCCTTATTGTAACCTCGGATAATCCCCGCACGGAGAATCCTGATCGAATAATAGATCAAATAGAAAAAGGTGTTCTTGGTGCCGGTTCGAAAGAAAATCTGTATTTTAGAATTGTGGATAGACATGATGCGATAAGAAAGGCAATCGAGATTGCGCAGGAGGGCGACACGGTGCTCCTAGCGGGAAAAGGCCATGAAAGCTATCAGATTTTGGGAACGGAAAAAATCCTGTTTGACGATAAGGAGGTGGCGGAAAGAATTATACGGGAAAAAACGGATGCTTAAGCTGGGCTGGATTTTAAATTCGATAAACGAAAGGCTCATAGAGACCCAAAACCTCGCGTCTCCGCCTGAATCGGAAGATGTGACATTCTCCGGAGTCTCTACGGATTCGCGGAGGATAAGAGAGGGCGAGCTATTTTTTGCTCTCTGTGGAGATAACTTTGATGGGCATGATTTTGTCTTGGAGGCGCTTCAGAAAGGTGCAAAGGGAGCGGTCGTAGAAAAAGCCGTCTCTTCTGCTTCGAATGGAAAAACTCTCATCTATGTTCCATCAACCCTTCGAGCCTTAGGGGACATTGCCTCAGCGTGGAGAAGGAGTTTTCGGAATCTAAAGCTCGCCGCGATTACCGGCTCCAATGGAAAGACGACAACGAAAGAGATGGCTTCGGCCATTCTCTCACTCAAGTTCTCAGTGCTCAAGAATTCGGGAAACCTTAATAACCTCATAGGTCTTCCCCTTACTCTCCTGAAACTCGGAGAGGGCCAAAATGCAGCAGTAGTAGAGCTTGGAATGAATGACTTTGGCGAGATAAGGAGACTCGCCGAGATTGCGCTCCCCGACATTGGAGCGATTACTAACATTGGAAGAGCGCATCTTGAAAAATTGGGAAGCCTTGAGGGCGTGGCAAGGGCAAAAGGAGAACTCGTTGAGGGATTTACTGAAGACAACACATTCGTTGTAAATATGGATGATCCCTGGGTTCAAAGAATTGCGGAGGGCACAAGGTGCCGGAAAGTTACATTTGGGATTAGTTCTTATGGAACTCAAATCTCTGCGAAAGAAATTGAGTCTGTAGAGTTCTCGGCAATCAGGTTTAAGATGATAGTAGGTGAGAAAGAATTTCCGGTAAGGATAAGAGGGATAGGTTTTCACAACGTTATGAACGCGCTGTGCGCGGGCGGGATTGCTCTTTCTTTTGGATGCGGCGCGGATGAAATTCAGGCGGGACTTGAGAGGTTTACTCCGGCTTACATGCGGCTTGAGGTTATGGAGACGCCCCTTGGTTTTAAAATTATAAACGATGCGTATAACGCTAATCCCGACTCGATGAGAAAGGGGATAGAAGAACTTGTGAGATTAAAGGGCGCCGGGAGGGCAATAGCCGTAATTGGGGATATGCTTGAGCTTGGAAGCGCTAGCGAAAGCGAGCACAAGAGCTTGGGCGAATTCATTTGTGAATCTAATGTGGATTTCGTTATAACCTATGGGAAATGCGCTTCCCTTATTTTGGAAGCGAATCATGGAAGAGTTAAAGGCATTTCCGCCGGGACCCATGATGAAACGGCTGAGATCTTAACCAGAGTTGCTAAACCCGGAGACTTGGTACTCATAAAGGGTTCTCGCGGGATGAGAATGGAAAGCGTAATTCAGACCCTTTTTAAGGAGTAGTTTTTCGATGTTTTATTTTCTTTACCTGCTCAAAAGCGATTTTGCACCTTTCAATGTGTTTAAATACATAACGTTCCGTTCGTTTGGAGCGGGGGTTACGGCTTTTCTCATAACCATTGTTCTAGGGGGGGCGTTTATAAAGCTTCTCGTTAAAATGCAGTTTAGAGAAAACATTCGCGCAGATGGTCCTGCCGGGCATCAATCTAAGGTCGGCACCCCTACAATGGGCGGAGTGTTTATTGTTACGTCAATGTTTATCTCGACTCTCCTCTGGGCAAATTTAATGAGCAGTCCCGTCTGGATCGCTCTTCTTTTTACACTCGGCTACGGGCTTATCGGGCTTGCGGATGATTTTATGAAACTCTCGCACCGAAAGGGAATGCGAGCAAAGGTTAAATTTTTGCTCCAGGTTATTCTGAGTATGGTTTTTATTCTGTTTCTTTTACACGAGATAAACCTGTTTAGAATGTCTCTGAGAGTAGACCTCGTATTGAGTTATCCTTTTACGTCCGTGATGTTTCCATTCTTTAAAAAAGCCGTTTTTGACCTGGGTTGGCTCTACGTGCCTTTTGCGATTCTAGTAGTCGTCAGCTCGTCGAACGCAGTGAATCTTACGGACGGACTGGATGGGCTCGCCATCGGTTCTATGGCCGTTGTGGCTGCGACATACATAATATTTGCGTACCTCTCAGGAAATGCGGAGTTTTCAAGGTATCTTCAGATTCCCTACATTGCAGGAAGCGGAGAGCTGTCCGTTTTTCTTGCCGCCGTAGGAGGCGCGTGTCTTGGATTTCTCTGGTACAATTCCCATCCCGCTCAGGTGTTTATGGGAGATGTCGGCTCTCTTGCGCTTGGCGCTGCTATAGGCTCGGTTGCGCTCATGATCAAACAGGAGGTTCTTCTTGTTCTCGTAGGCGGCCTTTTTGTGGCCGAAGCGGTTTCGGTGATAATTCAGGTGGTGTCATTTAAGCTTACCAGAAAAAGGGTCTTTCGCATGGCTCCGCTTCACCACCATTTTGAGCTTAACGGCTGGCCTGAATCAAAGGTAGTGACTAGGTTCTGGATAATTTCTCTTGTGCTTTCTCTTGCCGCGCTTTCGACGTTGAAATTGAGATAATTGTTTTTGTGGAGGGTTGGTTATATTGTTGAAAATTTAAGGACAGATAGACGGTTCTGTCCCTACGGAAGATATACAAATGGAACTCAGTGGAAAGAAAATACTCGTTGCGGGGCTGGGAAAAACCGGGATTCAAACGGTGAGATTTCTGCTCAAAAGGAGGGTAGATGTAAGGGCGACTGACATTACCCCAATTGATAAACTCCCAAAGGAGGTAAGGGAATTTGAACGCATGGGAGTGAGTATAGAATCGGGAGAACACAGGGTCGAAACGTTCCTCTGGCCGGATATGGTTGTTTTGAGTCCGGGCGTGCCTTTTGGACTTCCCCCTGTCAAAGAATCCATACGCAGGGGAATAGATGTAATAAGCGAAGTTGAGCTTGCATGGAGATTTATCAAAAAACCGATAATTGGAATTACAGGCTCAAATGGAAAGACCACGACCTCGACTCTTATCGCTCGAATTTTAGAGGCTTCTGGAAAAAGGGTTTTCTTGGGCGCGAACATCGGCGCTCCTTTTATTCAGATTGCCGAAAGAGATGATGAGTACGACTTTATTGTGCTGGAACTGAGCAGTTTTCAGCTTCAGGGCACGTCCACTTTCCGGCCTTATGTCGGGGTTATTCTCAATGTTTCCCCCAACCACCTGGATCATCACGAAAGCCTGGATGAATACATAGAATCCAAGATGAAGCTCTTCTTAAATCAGACCCCGGACGATTGGGCTGTGTATAATGCCGATGATTCTGTAATAAAAAAGCGTTCTTCGGAGATCAAATCTAAGAAAATTCCCTTTGGGAAAAGCCCGATAGAGGGCGGGATATTCTTTGATGGAACTTATGTAAGGTTTAGAGATGAATCCTATGATTTGAGAGACATGAACCTCATCGGAAGTCACAACATAGAAAACGCAATGGCTGCGATTGCCTCAACGAGAGTCATGGGGTGCGAGCCGGAGCGAATAGAGAGAGAGATAGTTAAGTTTCCCCCGCTCCCGCATAGAATTGAATTTGTCCGTGAGATTAAAGGGGCGAGATTTTACAACGACTCAAAATCAACAAGCCCCGGAGCGACCCTAAGAGCCTTGGAGAGCTTTTCGGCTCCCATAATTCTTTTAGCCGGGGGAAAAGACAAGGGTGTAAGCTATGAGATTTTAAAGAGCGAAATCAGAAGGAATGTTAAGCTCCTCGTTCTCTTTGGCGAGTCAAGATTTAGGATGCAAAAGGAACTCGGCAAAGAGGTTGAGACCGTTTTGGCCTTTTCGCTTGAGGAAGCAATTTCAAAAGTGTCTGCAGGTTTGGAGAAGGGTGACGTAGTCCTCTTCTCTCCCGCCTGCTCAAGCTTCGATATGTTTGCCTCTTATGAAGAAAGAGGAAGGAGATTTAAAGACATTGTTCAAAATCTCTCGATCTGAAAAGAGCAATTCCACAAACACCTCCACCGGCTCTCGGCCATATGATTGGGGAATAATCATATCCGTGATACTTCTTCCCGCCATAGGGACTCTTATGGTCTACAGTACAAGCTCGGTTTACGCTCTCGAAAAGTTCGGAGACGCGGATTATTTCCTCAAGCGCCATGTCATATATCTTTCTGTCGGTTTTGTGGCTATGATCGCCCTGATGAGGCTTGACTATAACGTTCTGAAAAAACTCGTCTATCCCGCTTATGCAATGGGTTTCATTATGCTCGTTTTGGTACTTGTTCCGGGGGTCGGCAAACAAATCGGCGGAGCAAAGAGATGGATAAATCTGGGCGCTGGAAGCTTTCAGCCTGCGGAGGTTGCAAAATTTCTTCTGGTATTTTATCTTGCCTATTCGCTTATGAAGAAAAGAGATAAGATGGATACGTTCCTTATAGGATTTGTCTCTCACGTTTTAATAGGAGGGGCATATATAGGTCTCATTCTTCTTGAGCCGGATTTTGGAATGTCCGTAGTGATCCTCGCCGTGCTTTTAGGAATGCTTTTTATCGGGGGCGTAAACACGAGATACATAGCCATTTCTGGGTTTCTTTCAATTTTATTTGTCATCTGGGCTGTGATGAGTCACGGCTACAGAATGAACCGGATAACGACGTTTTTACACCCATGGAAAGACCCACTCGGCTCCGGCTATCAGGCTGTCCAATCCTTTATCGCATTTAGCCTCGGCGGAGCTACGGGGACCGGCCTTGGAAACAGTTCTCAAAAGCTTCTTTTTCTTCCCGAAGCGCACACGGATTTTATATTTTCCATAATCGGAGAAGAGTTGGGTCTCGTTGGCGTAGTTCTAATAATTGCCGGATTCGGATTTTTAGTGATAAGAGGTCTTAGAATAGCTCTAAGAGCGCCGGACCTCTTTGGTTGTTATCTTGTTTTTGGCTGTGTTATGCTCATTGCGCTCCAGGCTGGAATTAATATGGCCGTTGCCGTGGGGGTATTCCCCACAAAGGGGCTGACACTTCCTTTTATCAGCTATGGCGGCACGTCTCTTATAAGCGGCCTTGCGGCTATGGGTATAGTGCTCAGCGTTTCAAGAGCGAGTGTGAAATGAAAAAAGAGATTGAGGATTATGGTGAGACTGGGAGGTTGTGAATCTCAATTGATTTCCGCGAGTCTCTATTAATCTCAACGAATTATAACTCCGATGAGAATTATAATTGCTGGTGGAGGAACTGGGGGACATATATTTCCGGCAATCTCAATTGCGGAAGAGATTCTGATGAGAGATTCGGAGAACAAGGTGCTTTTTGTGGGCACGAAAAGAGGTATGGAATCAAGGGTGATAAAAAATTATGCGATTGAATTTATAAGTTCTGAAGGGGTAGTTGGAAAGGGATTAATGAGGGGCCTGAAGGGGATTGCTTCTGCTATTAAGGGTTTTTTCGATTCTCTGAGGATCATAAGGAAGTTTAAGCCGGATTTGATTCTCGGTGTTGGTGGCTACGCTTCAGGACCTATGGTTTTTGCCGCCGGTGTTTTCATGATCCCAACCGCTATCTGCGAGCAGAATTCAATTCCCGGCATTACGAATCGAATCCTTGGAAAATTCGTAAAAATGGTCTTTACTTCATTCGGAGAAAGTGTTAGATTTTTTCCACGAAAAAAAACAATCCTTGTCGGAAATCCTGTAAGAAGATATATTCTGATGGAGGAGAATTCGGGCCGGAGGCAAAATGGTTTCACCATTCTTGTCTTTGGCGGAAGCCAAGGATCACACAGGCTTAACCTCTCGGTTCCAAAAGCGTTCGGAATCCTCGGAAGAAAGGACATTTCTCTGATTCATCAGACGGGAGACAATGACCTCGACGATGTGAGAAAGGCTTATGAATGGTACGGGATTAGAGCGGAGGTCTTCCCATTTATAGAAGATATTGGAAGCGCATACAAACATTCAGACCTTGTGATAGGAAGAGCAGGAGCAGGAACCATAGCGGAGGTTACAGCAGTGGGCGTGCCTTCGATTCTTGTTCCTTATCCCTTCTCTGCATATAACCACCAGTTTGAGAATGCAAAGTCGCTTGAGAGGGCAGGAGCCGCAGTTGTCATTGAAGATAAAGACGCCGTTCCTGAGAGGATTGCCGAGATTTTAAGCGATTTGTTAAGAAGGGAAAAACTCAAGCAAATGAGCGAGAGGGCAAAAAATCTCGGTAAACCCAATGCTGCAAAGAGGATTGTGGATGAGATATATAAATTAATTTAATATGAATGAATGCGAGCAAAAATTCAGGAGTCAGGAGGGGAGAGCAGAGAAAAAGAGAACCCCTGTCCCGATGAAATCTTCGGAGGATGACTTTTGGCTTCTGAATTCTTTTGAGTTTATTAATGTACGGACGAATTAGGAAAATTCATTTTGTAGGAATTGGCGGGATAGGGATGAGCGGTATAGCCGAGGTGCTCCTCAATATGGGGTACGGTGTTACAGGCTCTGATCTAAAGAGGACCGAAATAATAGAGAGGCTTGAGCGTCTTGGGGCGAGAGTATCCATAAACCATAGTGCGGAGAATGTCGGAGATGCCGATGTAGTAGTAACGTCTTCTGCCGTAGAGAAAAATAATCCTGAGGTGATTGCGGCAAAATCCCAGAAGATTCCTGTAATTCCGAGAGCCGAGATGCTTGCAGAACTGATGAGGCTTAAATATGGGATAGCCGTTGCAGGAAGCCATGGAAAGACGACTACAACTTCTATGATTTCGACTGTGCTGGAGTTCGGAGGTTTTGATCCGACCATAGTTGTAGGCGGTAAAGTAAAAACTCTCGGCACAAACGCGCATCTTGGAAAGGGAAGCTTTATGGTTGCCGAAGCTGATGAAAGCGACGGTTCTTTTCTCATGCTCTCTCCAGTGATAGCAGTAGTTACAAACATTGATAGAGAGCATCTTGATCACTATGGAAGCATGATGAATCTGGAGGGGGCGTTTTTAGAATTTTTAAATAAAATCCCGTTCTACGGACTTGCCGCCTTGTGCTTTGATTGTCCGCGCACGAAATCAATCGCTCGAGATTTCAAGGAGAGATTTATCGCTTACGGTTTTTGTCATGAAGCCGAGCTTAGGGCGGAAGACGTGCAGGTTTCTGGTCTTCAAACCAGTTTCAAAGTTCTGTTTAATGACTTTCCTTTAGGGAACGTAAACCTGAACGTCCCTGGAAGGCACAATGCCCAGAATGCGCTTGCCTCTTTTGCGGTTGGAATGGAACTCGGAATGAGCTTTGAGCGCATAAGAGACGGACTGTATGAATTCAGGGGGATTGATAGAAGGCTTCAGGTAAAGGGTGAGGCTCAGGGTGTTCTCGTTATGGACGATTACGGCCATCATCCTCAAGAGATTCGGGTGACACTAAAGGCACTGAGAGAATCATTTTCAAAGAGGCTCATAGTGATTTTCCAACCACATAGATACACGAGAACTCATCTTCTGTTTGATGACTTCGTTTCGGTTTTAAATGAACCCGATGCACTCTTTATCCTAGATATATATTCAGCCGGTGAGCCGCCGATTGATGGAGTAAGTTCGGAGAAGCTTGCAGGGTTTCTAAAAGGCAAGGGGCACGAAAACGTGTTTTATGTAAGAGGGCAGGATGAAGCGGCTCATGACGTTTTAAAAATACTAAAGCCCGGGGATTTGGTTCTTACACTCGGAGCCGGAGACGTATGGAAGATAGGCGAGAAGATAGTGAAGGAGATTTCGTGAATCGGATTATAGAAGAATTTGAGAAAATCGGATGTGAACACAGACGCGATTTCCCCATGAACCGCTACACCTCAATGCGTGTAGGAGGCATAACGAATCTCATTGCCTATCCAAAGAACTACTTAGAGCTTATCAAAGTTCTTGATCTGCTTTCTTCCTTTGGTTTTCAGTGGACGCCTCTTGGAGGCGGATCAAATACGATTGTAAATGATGGAGGAATAAAAGGAGCGGTGGTAAGCACAGAGAAGATGCGCGGCGTTGAGATTCTGGAAAATGGAAGGATACTTGCGGAAGCCGGCGCTGTAATGGGTTCGGTTTTAAATGTCAGCCTCCGAGCGGAGCTTTCGGGATTTGAATTTGCGGCGGGAATTCCCGGAACTGTTGGCGGCGGGGTCGTTATGAATGCGGGTGCAAATGGCGGCGAGATAAAGGACATCGTAGAGAGCGTATGGATATGGCTAAAGGGCAGAGAGACGGTCTTATCAAGAAATGAGATTAGGTTTGAATATCGAAGAAGCCATCTCCCTCGGGGAAGCGTTGTCACAAGAGCGATGTTTAGTCTCAGGGCCGGCAACAGAAAAGAGAGTGAAAAAATAGTTAAAGAGTATCTGGATAAAAGAAGTAAAACACAGCCCATAAAAACGTCGAATTGCGGCTCTGTATTTAAAAATCCTCCTGAGATTGCTGCAGGAAAGCTTCTCGATGAACTTGGCTTTAAAGGGTTTCAAATAGGAGAAGCCAGGTTCTCGGAAATTCATGCGAACTTTATTGTAAATTCGGGAGGAGCAAAGGCGGCGGATGTGTTAAAGCTCATAGAGGTGGCAAAAGAAGAGGCTTTTTTAAAAAGGGGCATACTCTTAGAGACGGAGGTTAGAATTATAGGGGAAGAGATGTGAGAGGAAAAAAACAAATATTTCTCATCTTCATTTTTCTTTGCTGCGTGTCTGGCGTTCTTCTTTTTGCTATTTTGCGTCTTGACTTTTTTAAGATAGATCAGATAGAGGTAGTAGGGATAAAAAAGGTTTCTGAAAAAGAGATTCTTAAAAGGTCGGGGCTTATAATAGGAGGAAATATGGTTTTCTTTTCTGATGCGGCTGTGACAAGAGAGATACTGAAAAACTCCTGGATAACCGACGTCCATATCAAAAGAGAGTTCCCCGGAAAGGTCATAGTTGAGATAAAAGAGGCTGAGCCGTTTTGCATGGTTCTTGGAGAGGAGGGCGAGCTTTACTACATGAGCAAGTCGGGTAAAAAACTCGGCAAAGCGAATTTTGATATAGGACTTGATTTTCCTGTTCTTACAGGTGAAGGTATAGAGGATCCGGAGCTTTTGGGAGAGGTCCTTGAGATTCTAAAATTCTCTTTGAAAAGCGCTGTTCTCACATGGAAAGAGATTTCGGAAATCAACGTGAATCCAATTTATGGCATTACGGTTCTCTCTACGGATGGAAGACGAGTTGATTTTGGACAAGAGGACATTGAGAAAAAATGGTACAGGGTAGAAAAAATTATAAGCCACGCAAGAGGAATCAATCTGACTGAGAAATATATAAACATAAGTTCTGGAAAGATAGGGATTGTGGATTTTAAATTGTAGCTGCATTTCGAGGACGGCCCTGAGAGATGGAGATAAAAGGGATGTTAGCCACGGTGGCTAAAATGGAGTTAAGGAGAAGATAGGGTGAGTAGAGAATCCAGTTTGATTGTGGGCTTAGATATTGGAACCACAAAGGTCTGCGCCATCGTGGGAGAGATCACAATTACAGATAGATTGGATGTTATTGGGGTTGGAACTTATCCGTCATTCGGTCTTAAAAGGGGAGTCGTAGTAAATATTGAAAATACAGTCCAATCTGTAAAACATGCAATTGAAGAGGCCGAGCGCATGGCGGGATGCGAAATCAGAACGGTTTTTGTGGGAATTGCCGGAGGACACGTAAAGGGAATGAGCGGACACGGCATGATTACAATCAGAAACCGCGAGGTTTCAAAGCGTGACATTGATCGTGTGATTGAATCTGCAAGTGCATTTTCAATTCCGGCGGATAGGGAAATCCTCCATGTCATCCCCCAAGAATTTGTCGTTGATGGCCAGGCGGGGATTAAAGACCCGGTGGGAATCTATGGAATCAAGCTTGAGACAAGAGTTCACATCGTCACCGGACAGGTTACGGCGGCGCAGAACCTAGTAAAGTGCATCCATCGTGCGGGAATGGATGTTGCGGACATTATATTAGAACAGCTTGCATCGAGTGAGGCGGTGCTTACACCGGATGAAAAAGAAATAGGAGTTGTCCTTATTGACTGCGGAGGTGGGACGACTGACATCGCGATATTTGCCGGTGGAAGCATCAGGTATACAGAAAATCTCACACTTGGAGGTGATCACATAGATAGAGATATTGCTCTTGGACTTTCTACTCCTCTTGCAGAAGCGAGAAGACTCAAAGAAAAATACGGCTCGGCTTTTATAGATCTTGTTTCGCCTGATGAAATAATAGAAGTAGTAAGCGTTGGCGGAAGGCGTCCGAGAAATATCTCTAGGAGAGAGCTTGGAATGATAATTGAACCGAGAATGGAAGAGATTTTTAGCCTTGTAAAAAGAGAAATAATAAAATCCGGCTATCAAGAACTCCTTCCTGCGGGTGCTGTAATTACGGGAGGAACTGTTATAATGGATGGAACAGTTGAACTTGCGGAGAAAATCTTGGGGATGCCGGTAAGAAGAGGAATTCCAACCGAAGTTGGCGGACTCAAGGATATCATAGCGAATCCCGTTTATTCCACAGGAGTTGGGCTTGTCCTCTACGGTGCGAGATACAAAGGGGATAATAAACTCCGCATCCGTGATGAGAACGTTTTTAAAAAGGTGCTTGATAGTATGAAGCATTGGTTTAGAGAATTTTTTTAGGTTAGAATATAAACCTCGCAAAGAGGAGTCAAGTTTAAAATAAATGGTTATGTTGGTAATTCGGCATCACTTAATAGCAACAGGGAGGAAAGCCTATGGCAAACTTTGAACTAGAAGATACAACGATAGACCAAAGAGCAAAAATAAAGGTAATAGGGATGGGCGGAGCGGGAGGAAACGCGGTAAACACCATGATTGAGAGAAATCTCAGCGGTGTTGAATTCATTGTTGCGAATACGGACTCTCAGGATTTGAGGAAATCGCGCGCATCGGTGAAGCTTCAAATCGGTTCGAGAATCACAAAGGGACTCGGCGTCGGCGGAAATCCGATAATTGGAAGGGAATCCGCTCTTGAGGATCAAACAAAAATTATAGAGGCGCTGGAGGGTGCGGATATGGTTTTTATCACGGCAGGTATGGGAGGCGGCACGGGAACGGGAGGCTCTCCCGTTGTAGCGCGTGCGGCGAAAGAACTTGGCGCCCTTACAGTCGGAGTTGTGACTAAACCCTTTAGCTTTGAAGGCCCAAAGAGAAACAGACAAGCTTTAGAGGGAATAGAGAGCCTTGAAAAAGAGGTGGACACGCTTATCGTAATTCCCAACAATCGGCTGGCTTCCGTGCAAAAATGCGGAATCGTTGAAGCGTTCAAAAAAGCCGATGAGATTCTCTATCAAGCTGTCCGAGGCATCTCCGACATAATCACGGGAACGGGATATATTAACGTTGATTTCGCGGATGTAAAAAGCATAATGGGCGAAAATGGCGGAAAGGCGCTTATGGGAACGGGTTATTCTGAGGGAAGCGGCAGGGCGAGGGAAGCGGCTGAAGCTGCAATTACAAGCCCCTTGCTTGAAGACATATCAATTGATGGAGCAAGAGGGATTCTCATAAACGTGACCGCTTCGCCCGACTTCAGAATCGAAGAGCTAAATGAGGCGTGCAGTTACATAAGAGAGCGTGCGGATGAGGACGTAAACCTCATCTTTGGACTTGTGCTTGATGAGAGCTTGAAAGACGCCGTGCGAATTACGGTAATTGCCACGGGGATACAGAGCATAAAATCTAAATCTGAAAACGGAGTGATAATAGAAGAAGGGGCGCCTAAGGAAGTAGTCACCAAGCTTCATACTGCGGCGGCTGAGACACCAAGCGATGAATTTGAAATCCCGGCCTTTATAAGAAGGCGAAGCATTAGAGAAGGGAAATGACCTTTTCTCTTGTTGATCTAGGGTTGTGGGGAACGCACAACTGTATTAAAACGTGATGGGACGGGCATAAGGTTGCCCACCAAAATACGCCTGTGTTTGTAGAGGCGGCAGGTGGTTATCTATCTTATTGTTCGATATACAACCTGCAATCGGATAAATCAGAGACTTCTAGTTTGTAACAAAGTCAGTTAAAATAGTGGTGTGAGTTGAGTAAAGCTAGATTTTTATCTAGCTAAATCAATACCTTATTAGTATGAATATTTTTTAGATGATATGGAAACTTAAAGAAAAAGCTAGAGAAATTCTATCCAATGAAACTGGAACTATATTCAAAGAAGGAATCCTCAGAGTTGCGCTTGCGTATCCAAATACATATCAAATTGGGACATCAAACCTAGGTCTTCAATTAATCTATAGAATCCTAAATTCGATTCCTCATATCTCTGCGGAAAGGGTTTATCTTCCCGACCGTGAAGACATAAGGTTTTATGAGGGAGGCGAAGAGCTTTTTTCAGTTGAGACTCAGAGGTCAATTGGGGAATTTGATGTAGTTGCCTTTTCCGTTCCGTTTGAGGGCGACTACATAAATATGCTGAAAATCCTGGAATTATCAAAGATTCCTCTTCGTAGCGCAGACAGGAGAGAAGGGTTTCCGCTCGTCATAGCGGGGGGGATGGCGACTCTTCTAAACCCAGAGCCTCTTTCTCCGTTTATTGACGCTTTTGTTATAGGCGAGGGCGAATACATAACGAGAGAAATATTTGAAGTTATAGCGCGCAAAGAGCCAAAATGGAAAACCCTTGAGCGGCTTTCAGAAATTGAAGGGGTTTACGTTCCTCTATTTTTTGAGCCTGCCTATAATGGAGACGGGACATTTGTGGGGCATATTCCCTCTCTTTGTGTGAAGAAGAGGTTTATAGATAATCTAGACCCACACCCTGGCGGCTCTGCGATTCTCACCAAAAACACAACCTTCTCCGATATGTACTTGATTGAAGTGAGCAGAGGGTGCGGAGGCGCGTGCAGATTCTGCGCGGAGGGGTTTGTGTATAGATACCCAAGGCATAGAGAAAAATCTTCAATTATCGCTGAAATACAGAAGGCAAAAAAAATGGGAAGGAGAGTGGGGCTTATAAGCCCTATGCTTCTCGACCATCCCGATTTAAAAGACATAATAGCCGAGGCTAAGAAAGAGGGGATTCAAGCCTCTCTTTCATCACTTAGAGCCGATGCTCTTGACGAAGGTATGCTTGAAGCCGTTCAGATGAGTGGGCAGAAGACCCTTACGATTGCGCCTGAAGCGGGGAGTGATTTCCTTAGGCGTTCTGTGAATAAACATTTTACAAACGAGGATATAGTTAAAAGCGCCGAGCTTTCTCTAAGGTTTGGAATCACAAATTTGAAACTCTATTTTATGGTAGGACTTCCGGCTGAAAAAGACGAGGACGTAAAAGCCATAGGAGAGCTTGGACGAGCCGTAAGAGGGGTTTTTACGCATGGCAAGGTAACAATAGGCGTAAATCCCATCGTTCCCAAGCCCTGGACGCCCTTTCAGTGGGCTTCTTTTCCGAAACTGGAGGATGTTGAGAGAAAATATCGGATTATAAGAAACGAAGTCAAAGGGGAGGGCGGGATAGAACTCGCGCTCAGTTCTCCAAGGCTTTTCTACATCCAAGCCCTTCTCTCGCGCGGCTCGCGCCATGTTTCTCGTTTCCTCGAACTCACACTCGAAGAAAAAGGAAGCTATGCAAGAGCGCTGAGAAAATGGGAATTAAACCCCGACTTCTATACATATCGCGAACGCCGCGCCGATGAAACCTTCCCCTGGGATTTTATTGACCACGGAATATCAAAAAAATTCCTGAGAAAAGAATACGAAAAATCATTCGAAGGAAGAAAAACTCCTGAGTGCATAACCCCCATCTGCAAGCTCTGTGGGATATGTTAGGAAAAGTTGAAATTTAAACTCATCTAAATTTGTTTAAACGAAGTGGTTCGGTTATTTTAGATTAGGCGTGATCCGATGAGGACAGGAGATTTAGAAAATGCAACTACCGCCTGACGATCAGCTTCTCGCGAGTGCAGCTCGTTTTCTTATTGATGGGCGAGAAGAAGATGTAGCTAACCTGTTGTTTTCCTGCTCACTGCGTGTTTGGGAGTCTGGTGATAGTTGGTTTGTAGGTGACGAGACTCACTACGCTTTGCATGTCAAGCTGACAGGACCCCGTGCTGCCTATGAGGTTCTTCGCAATGATCGCCACCCAATCACGCAATCTATCCGCCGTGCTTTTGATGTCATATTACCTGAAGATACTTACATCAAGCGTCTCACTGTTCACGCAGAACTTGTTGATATTGATCCTGATTGGCGGGCTGAGTTACTTGAGATTGCACGTGGCAAAGGTGTGCATAATCAAGCTGTTGAAGCTGTGTCAGCTAGGATATGGAATAATTTGCGTTTTCGCTCAGAAAGTGAGGTTCGAATCGCACAAGCACTCGATCGCGCGGGTGTTCTCTTTCTTCCAAACTGTAAAGTCCGGCTCGGTTCTCCAGAAGGTCGGCGTAATCGAGAATCGGATTTCATGATTTGCTATGAGGGCAAGTGGGGAATTCTTGAGGTGGATGGCGAGCCATTTCATCCCCCATCTCGCACTGTAGAGGATCATGAGCGAGATCGCCTCTTTCGTGATCATGGGATACTTGTGGTTGAGCATTTCGATGTCAGCAAGTGTTTTGAGAATCCAGATGGTGTAGTGCGGCGGTTTTTGGAGATTTTGAGGAAGGCATAACATAAGTTTTAGCAAAAATATATAATGAATGAACTCACTATCTACAAAGATAAATTAATTGAAATCTCTAAGCGGAATGACATCGTGTTCTTGAGCGTGTTTGGTTCATTTGCTCGAGGGGAATCCACTGCCCAAAGCGATGTTGATTTTTTAGTCCGCTTCTCTAGAAGAAAAAGTTTATTAGATTTGGTTCGGATTGAAAGAGAATTTTCGGAGGCTCTAGGCAGGAAAGTGGACTTGTTGACAGAGAATTCTGTCAGTCCTTACTTGCGAGAGCGCATTAAATCTGAAGCGGCGTTCTCTATGAGCAAGCGAGATGACGCTTTATATCTGCGGCATATTCTGGATGCCATAGCCAAAATAGAGACATCCTTCAGGGAATTAATGAAGAAGAGTTTGGCCGAAACACCCTGATCCAAGATGGCGTTATTCGTCAACTGGAAATTATCGGGGAGGCTGTCAGAAGGCTATCGTCAGAACTGAGAAATCGGCATGCTCAGACTCCTTGGATGGACATTGCTGGCATGCGAAATAAGCTGATTCATGACTACTTCGGTGTTGATCTTCAAGCGGTATGGACAACGGCTACAGGAGATGTGTCGGTGCTTAAGGAAGAAATAAAGCAGATTTTGCAGAAACCAGGGAGTGGATAACGAAAATCCCTGTATCAAACTCATACTATCTGATTAAAGAATAACCCGATAATTCCTCGATTTACTCTGTAATTCACTGTAATAAAAGCAACTTACCTCTGGCATCAATCTTGCTATTATCTCACAATTGATATCACCAATCAGTTGTGGTTAGTGAGCTACTGTCCTTCAAAGCTCCTTAACCACAAAATTCGGTATAACTGTGGAAATTATATTGGACAAAAAACAACAGTCGGGAGGTTTGAGAAACTATGAGTGTCATTGATGAGGTTCTAAAGGCTAATGAAGAGTATGCGAAGAATTTTAAACTGGAGCATCTTCCCATGCCGCCCGCTCGTAACCTGGCGGTTGTTGCCTGTATGGATGCGCGTATGATGGTATCGCAACTGCTCGGTCTTAAAACCGGCGAGGCGCACATTATACGAAATGCGGGAGGGATTATCACTGAAGATGCCATGCGCTCACTCATTATTTCTCATTACCTGCTGGGCACGCAGGAGTGGATGATTATTAATCACACCGATTGTGGAATGTTGACCTTTACGGATGAAGAGCTCCGCAAACAACTAAGAGAAAAAACACAAACAGGTACTCTCGGTGTGTTGCCAGCTTCCTTTCATCCTTTTAGTGACTTAGAAGAGAATGTTCGCCGTCAGATACAGAAGGTAAAATCCCATCCTTGGTTTCCTAAGCAAATTCCTGTCAGGGGCTTTATTTACGATGTTAAGACGGGCAGGTTGAATGAAGTTTCTCCTGAATAGTCAATTTCTTTTGAGTCATTGCGATTGTGGGGGCACGGTGCACCGTGTCCTAGCGTTGCTTTATAATGCCGATAGTTAGTTCGTTTGTTTTGTATTCATTCCTCCATTTTGGAAGAAGAAATCCCTCGCAAATTATGATTTGTAAAGGTTGCTAATGCAGCGACTGCATTCGGAGCATTGCTGCTTCTAATCAAAATTTTTCTTGAATTGCCTTTTCATAGAGGGTTAAATTTCTTTAGGAGGTGATAATTATTGAGAATTGCGCAGATTGCACCGCTTTATGAAAGCGTTCCGCCCAAATACTATGGAGG
>JBLNAE010000118.1:0-14548 GCA_050259195.1 Ignavibacteriales bacterium | reverse complement strand
GTCATGGTTGCTAATATAATGTTTCCTATCCCTCGAAAGAGGAGCCTTTCAAAGATCAATTTAAGGACATACATATCTCCATAACGCAGATGTTTAATCAATAATGCACCCGCACCGACATTGTAATCTTTCTCCACACGCAAGGCTTCCAAATCTTCTCTCCATAATCTGTGGTAAATAATAACCTCCGGTGTATAGACGACTTTTAGTCCACTACGAAGGATTCTATAAGCCATGTCAGCATCATCACAATTTCTTAATTCGGCTCCCGGTCCCAGCAATTCATCAAAATATCCTATCTCAGTAAAAACCTCTCTTCTGAGAGCCATATTATTCCCGGATTGAAACTCCCATGGATTGACTAATTTTTTATATTCCTGACGATTATCTTTCAAACGAATAGCCAGCATCTTTCTGGTCTGGTTCCCAACAAAAGCTGGGGGGACCTTTCCATAAACAGCCCTAGTATCTTTATCCCTTTTGAATTCTTGAATTACGGCTTCAGCCCAATTCCTAGTTACAATACAGTCGTCATCGGTAAAGGCTATTATTTCACCAGTACTAGCCTTAATACCCAAATTTCTTGCCTTAGATAACCCTCGAGTTTCCGTAGGCATGTGCCTGAGATTCCTTATTATTGGTAATAGCTCCTCTATAATAGGGGTGTTAGCAGCAATATTGGAGCTCTGATCTACAACTATGACCTCATGGAATTCAATACTGCTTTGAGAGAGAGACTGAAGACAGGTCTTTAAAAGTTGTGCTCTATCCCTAGTACAAATTATTAAAGATATTTTCATAAGACTCAACAGGTAATTACGAAAATCATTTTTGCGCGTTTGCTCCTCAGCTTACAGCGGAAAATTTCATGTTCTACGGGCCGATGCATATTATGGCTCGTACCTTTAAAACTCTGATATTATTATTGGTGTCAATTCTTATGGAAATCTGGTAAACTTTTAATTTATTATGGTGATGTATAATAAGTTGCTAGGATTCGCTGTTATTCTTTGAGAAAAAACGGTTTATTTTTCTGTGAAAAGCGTGCTTAGTTAAAGCTGGTAAGGCACGCAATACATTCTTAAGCGATATACAACCTGGTTTTAAGATTTGCAGTTCAGCTACCTGCTTTTCTAACCCTGATCCCCATTCTTGCAGTTCAGCTACCTGCTTTTCTAACCCTGATCCCCATTCTTGCAGTTCAGCCACCTGCTTTTCTAACCCTGATCCCCATTCTTGCAACCCTTTGATCTTTATTGTATACAGCTTTGGATGAACCATCGAAAGCGGATAAAGCGCAGCATCCTCATACTCCCTTTTCAATAAAGCATAGCTTTCCAAACAATCTTTTCTGATATATAGAAAGATGTTTTGTATGTACCACCATTCTACATTATCGTTTTGCCAGAGCTTCTTTCTGAGACAATCAATCGCTAGATACCCTCTATTTAGAAAGTATTTTGCCCAGTAATCCGGCCATTGTTCGTTTAGGTGGTTTGTCCCTCCTTGAAACGGAAGTGCAGCAGAGAAAAGTATAATTGGTCCAAGGTGGGTAAGAGAATCAACGAAGATTTCAGCACATTCAATTGGTAGATGTTCAGCAACCTCAAGCGACACGACTAAATCAAATTGCCTGTCTGTTAGCAAGGGATTTTTTAGATCAAAGGGTAAAAATTTGTTTTTTGGAATTTCCAGCATGCTTTCGTCAATATAGTCACCGTCAATACCCAAATAATCTTCAACACCAAACTCTTCAAAAACGGATAGCCACTCTCCTGAACCACAGCCAACGTCTACAACACTTTTGGGCTGGGTTAATTTTAGAATTAAAGGGACAATTTCCCCCGCTGATCTTCGTGAGCCTTCTTGTAGTTTTTTGAAATAATCCTCTGTATAAAAGCTATTCATTGATATTTTACATACCCTTATACATTTATCGTTATTCACCAGAAAAGATTATTAAGTAAGAACTCAAATGATGGAAAGGCCTAGACACATGAGACGGTCAAACTTATTGGTGATTATTACTTGCGCGTCGAGAGCAAGTATGAAGATAAATATGTTGGTGTGGACATCTCCAGGTACAAATATTGTATAGCTACTTGAAACTATGTAAGATACTTTGTTTCAAAACAGAATGATGAATTCTTTGTTTTATCTGGTGCAAGAGCAGTTTCTTGATCAATTGACAATATACCCCTTTTCCATTAATCTCAAAGCCTGCTTAATAAGTTTGACGATGGGTCCTGTGTACCTTCTAGCGGGCCTAACATGCTGTGTTTCTGTTAAATTTCCTAAATAAACAAGCGGTTCATTAAAGATTTCGTTTTTGAGTAAATTAACAAACCGTGGATATTTTGGATGTGAGGGAAGATGAACCGCTCGATTGAAAAAATCTTTTTCAGAATATGTCCCCCAATTTACCAGTTGACTAAAATAAACTGTATCAACATTAAAGCGCTTGCCAAGAAGTACAAAATCAGGCATCTCAAGATAATTGTTTTCTTGAACAACCATGCTTATACCCAGCTGTTCTAGGGGACCATTCTTACGCAAGGTGCTGATGAAATCGAGGTTTTCAAGTAGTCTCTTAAAATTTCCGCCTCTGCGATTAATCGAATAGGTTTCTTGGCTCGCTGCATCAATCGAGATTTCCGCGCTTTTTATCAGTTGTTGTATTTCTCCTGCTATAGTACTCCACATTTTGTGATTCCATAAAAGCCCATTCGAATGCAAATGTAGTTTCTGGAGATTTGGCATATCCTTTCTTCTCATGGTTTGCAACCATTTCCTGAAAAATGGACTGCCGAAAGGGTCTCCCGAACCAGTGATATATAGAAGATGAGCATCCTTTAGGGCTTCGTTGTTAATTTTATTCTGAATGGTCAATATCTGTTGCTTGTTTTTCATTTCTACAATTATTTCAGTGCGGCATGATGGACAAGATAGATTGCAGGATTTATCGTAACAGCAGTTAATTTCCCTAGGTCCATAAGGTAAAATCGTAAGTTCGTTTTCTATGGCTGCTTTTGAATCTTCATCTGTGACATCTTCAATTTTTTGCACTGGCCCGGATGTAGTTTGTAAAAAAGGACATCTGGAACGATTGCAGTATTCAAATGACCTGTCCAGAATCGAGCGCCTTATTTGTTGTGCTTTATCGCCATTCCATATTTCTTCAACTGATTGATATTGAAGATTTCCTATCGGGGTATCCAGCCATGATGGACAACACATAAAGACATCTCCAACTTCTTTTCCCTCAGATACTTCAAACCATTTGAATGGCTTGGAACAAAATAATTGTTTATTTCTTGACATGATTTCTACCTCATCACACAAGAATGAGAGATGATTGTTTAAATATAGTCCATCACTTATTTGGTAATCAGGTAAACTAAGCTAAACCCTCAAGCCCTCCGTCGATCAAGTGAGAGTCAAACTGAACTGATTGCATATCGAAAACATATGGTCTCACCTATCACATTATGTATTATAATTTTTTACATGGCCTTTTATACCAAGCTGGATATTGTTTCACACTTGCGTTCAGTGCTGAGTTGGGCTCTAAACCCTTGCTAGAAGTAACCATCTACACAAGCTATCCATTGTCCATCGTCCATGAGATGAGCATCAATATGGTGCATTCCCAATCTATTCCATCCATTGCCGCTTGCTGTTAGTACCGGATTTTCACAAGCCACTCGCTCACGATAGCTTGATGTCGTCAACTCAGTGATCTCTAACGCTCGAACCTGCGCGCCGTAGATAGGATAACAATCCTGAGCGTACCGGATGACTCTGTCATTAACTACTTGGACTCTTCCGGCTGGTCTGGCGATATGCGCATTCTTGTTTATTATTGGACTTTCAGGATGCTCAAGCCAGGATTCGGTCAGGTCATCGGCACAATAGAGGCGGAGAGTATCATATTTATGGTCAGGATTAGTTTCTGTAAGTAACCACCATTTGTCGTCATAACGAAAAACAGAGGAATCCAAAAAAACCCCTCCGCTAAGCAGAGTCTTAACAAAGTTCCATTTGATTGGAAATTTCGATGCCTTGTACAATCGGATTGAGCCTGCTTGAAAACTCTCAGGGATCATGTAGATGTCATTCTTCCATTCGAAAATATAGGGATAAGATAGGTGGAATGGTTCGGCTAGAACGATCTCTTGATATGCCCATTTTATTCCATCCTTACTCGTCGCTAGTCCTATTTCCCCCTTATTAGTCTGTTGGTTCATAACCTCGAAGAACATATACCATTTGTGATTTACTCTCATCATAAAAGGATCTGCAACAAAACCCGCCCTTATATCTGACACATCTTCGCGAGTCAGAACGGGGTTCTCTCCACCCTCAAAAGGGACAAAATGAAATGGAGATTCGCCTGCATAGATTCCAATTGACCAGTCACCCTCTATCGAAGGAGAATTATCAGTTTGTGTCCAATCAGTCGTTGGAGAAAAAAGTCTTTTGATGAGTCGTTTAAACAATTCTCTTTTCACTTTGGCTGTTATCGTAATTTTTCTTTATGAGTTTGACGGTTAAGGCTATTACATGATCCAGTTTAATACACGAGTTATGTATATTAAAAAAAACCAAATCGGTTGTCTCTTAATTTGGAATAGATTGCTTCGTATTGCGGAGCTATGTTGCGCCAATCCAGTTCTTCTGCCCTCATCCGAGCGGCTTTGCCCATAGTTATACGAGCTTCGGGATTGTGAAATAAATGTAATATTGCTTCTACGAATTGTTGTGGGTCATTATCTTTTATCAAGATGGCTTCTTTGCCTGAAAGATACGCCTTCACGGATGGCAAACTTGTCGACACTACTGGCAATCCGCAAGCAATTCCTTCCAGGAGAGCATTATTAGCTGTGGATTGCAGCAAAGGAAGGAATAGTATATCCGCCTGCTGGTACTGTTCGAGTAACTTTGCATCACCTATACCATCTCTCCATAGTCTGACGTTTGTTAGGTGTTCCAATCCGGTTAGCTCAGGTCCGGATTCTTTAGATGTAATAACATGAAACTCTATGTCTTTATAATTCGATAATTCGTTAGCCACCTCGCGCGCAGCCTCGAAATCCCTTCGCCACCATCCGACCGTAATGCACCTGAATTTATTTTTGTCTTTCGGGCTATTATTCGGCTTAAAATAATCAGTGTCTATGCCGTGCAAAATCAAGTGGATTTTATCCGGCATTACGAGTTCTCTAAAGTAGGATACTTGCTCAGGTGATACAACTGTGATGCAATCAAGCATGGGAATAATGTCCTTGATAATAAGTAGATCGAGCACATCTGGTGGTTGGTGATAGGTAGCAATCATTTTAGGTTTTGCTTTAAGAAGTTGTTTAAATACTGTTGGTAGGAACTGTGCTGAATGCTCACCATCAAGATAATGTATTATATCTACCTTCTTGCGCCAGCTTTGTCTTAATGCCTTGATCTCTGCCGCCAAATCGCTAAGCTTATACCATTGCATACCCCGTCTTTGAACTAAATGACGTAACCAACCTCGAATCACCCTATTTCGTATTGGAAAGTCCTCATCACTATCCGATACTATCCGCATATCTAGGTTATATTTGCTTTGATCAATATATCTTAAAAATTGATTTATACCAGAATATCTACCCCAATGTGGATACCGGGTGCGAATTACATGTATATGCATACAGATATCCTACTTATACAGCGCCTAATAAGCCCGCTATATGTCCTACCTCTATTAGAGTGAAACATTTTTCCGTGAATTGCTTTGAATCGTTCGTAGGAAGTATGAGATTCATTACCTTCTCCGGCGACATTAATAAACCCAACAACTTTGAGATAGCAAGGGATACGCGCCTCCCTCCTGATGGAGATTCTTCGAGTAATTGCATTGCAGCGTCAGAGACGCCTTGCCAGTAATACCTACGGGTAAACCAACGCTTCTCAAGTCGTGATCTCGGTATGTGATGGCTAACAACAATTTCCGGATGATAAAAGCAGGAATATCCAGCCTTTAAAATTTGTTTTTCCAGAAATACATCGCCACCGGACAAAAGATTTTTACCCGCCCTATCAAGACCTGAGGTAAATCCGCCAACACGTTCGAGAACGTCGGCTGGAAACGCGATATTGGCACCAACAAGCCATTTCTGTGATAAATCAAACAAAAAATGTGGCTTGTCAGACCAGTCTATGATAGTAAGGCCGGTTGCAAGTTCGTCCGATAGCCATATCGGCCTTGTAGCTTCCCATATAGGCTCTGTCTTTCCACCGACGCAACCCGGTTTTGGCGTTATGGTTTCAAACACTTCTACAATCTTGTCAAGCCAAACTGGACAAGCAATTGCATCGTCATCCAAATAAGCAATGTATTTTCCCCTCGCATTACGCCAGCCAGTGTCACGTGCGTATGAAAGACCCAAGGTTGGTTCATAGAGATATTTTATGTTGCTAAAATTGGAGAATTTTGCTGCTATTTGCTTGGTGGAGTCGGTAGAGCAGTTGTCTACTATTGTGATTTCGTATTTGTCTTTGGGCGTGCGTTGATCCACCAAGCTTTGAATTGCTTTGGTTAAATATTCATCACGATTATGTGAACATATTATAGCTGATATGAGTATGCTCATGTTCGTACAACTTCTATAATTAGCTAATCGCGCGAGAAAATAAAATTGGACATCCAGACAGGAGTACGCCGAATTATTTTGTTTTTCACCTTCTTTAGAACCCGCAAAACGGTCCCTCGTGGGTGACGGAGCATCATTCGGGCTATTACAAGCTGCCCCTGTGGTGTGGAAAGCTCTTCGTGCAGTAGCTGAGCAGTATTGGACTCGGTGAGGAGAATGATGTCCTTGGCGTCACGGGCGATCAAATCCGGAAATCTCTCAAGGAGTTCTCGACGCATCCTCCCATAGATATGGACACTCGTAATATAGGACGTTGAATCCTTCCCGACTCGATTATGGCCCAGTGTCTCGGGTATGGTCACAGCAACCCATCCAGCCGCCATAACAGCGTTGAAAAGGTCCCAATTCTCATATCCTTCACTCATCACAGGACGAAAATTGCCAGCCTCACGTAGTGCCTCTGTCCGTATAGCACTAAAGGAAGCCGCCTCGTTTGACAGCCACTGGTAGGGAAAGCTGGGGCAGGGTCTAATCCAGATTTTGTCATCAGTCCCGAAATAACGAACCCAGCAGGAAACAAGACCAACCTCTGGGCATTGCTGAAGGACCGATTCACATACAGCCACAAAGCTGGGCTCTAATTGATCTTCCACATCGAGAAAAGCGAAACCAATGGGATTGATTCCGGAACTGAGAACTGCCTCGATGCCAGCATTCTTAGCTGACACAAGTCCTCCATTTCTTTTGTGAATGATTTTCCATCCTTCTTGTAGTGCCTGGTTCATAGCTTTTAAGGTCTGCTTCTGGGTTGAGTCGTCATCCACAATAACTACAGCCGCAGGCTTCCGTGTCTGCTGCTTAAGACTTTGCAAGCATCCATCTAGAAATTGTCCAGCATTCAAGCGGGTGACTACAACAGCGAGACCTTCCTGAGAACTATTTTTTTGTGTTCGGGTCGATGATCCATTGGAAAAAGGACTTTTGGCCCACGGCAAATTCACCGGTAAGTGTAAAGAGCGCTTTGATCCTCGATTAACAATCTGGCTGCGGAAATTTAAATGGTCTTCTACGATCTTCCTGTTATCGCACATCTGACGGATAGTTACAGATGCTTCGCGACCCATTTCGGCAATTCTCATCCACGGCGTCTCGAGCGCGCGCTTGAGAGCCTCCGAAAGTCCCTTACTTCCCGGCTTGCTGGCTTGCCAACCCGTTCGGCCATCCTTGATCATCTCGGCCAGTGCTCCGCTGCTCGATGCAATCACTGGGAGACCCGAGCACATCGCCTCAATGCAGGTATTGGGAAAATTCTCCCAGCGTGAAGGAACGACGGCAATGCGCGCTCTTGCTAGGAAATGCAGTAGAGAGGAACGCTTCTGTTCACCGTGAAAGAGAAATCTCGTCCTCAGTTCCTTGGGAATAAGACGCTCTACAAACTCTTCACCGCTCATGCTATCGGTATCGAGACAGTTGGTGCCTATAAACTCGAAACGAGAGTTTGTATATTCATTTGCAACCTCAATGGCGGCATCAATCCATTCTATCACTCCTTTAAGCTGCTGAAGACGCCCCACGTAACAGATTGTTCCATGTTCCCAAGTTTCTTTATCCCGTTCAAGAATTGGTGTATCGCCAATTGGTAATGGGATTATTCGGATGCTACCCTCTGCAAATCCGTAATAAGCCTCCGTACGGCGAGCCAAGTTTCGACTAGGGCAAAGCAGTGCATCAGCTGCAGCGATGCTATAGTCCTCGAGCCGTTTTGCCGTTCGAAAGTAAATATGATTTATGTCCCAATCGTTATATCGAACGATAATATCAGTCGGAGAGTGCAGATGAATAATACATGGAGGACGTCTTTTTGGTCCCATTCCTAGAGCGCGTCGAATCTGGAAATAATATAGCGGTGCCTCATAATCCTGTGCTTCGATTATGTCGATTCCTTCCTGTTCAACAAGATTTTCAGCGAGAAGGCTGGCTTGCCATGAGAAGCATTGGGGTGGGAAGCCAGATTGAAAGAGACCTTTCACCTCTTTAGACCGGATTTCGGAAATGGGATTATGGTTCAAGGATTTCCAATCATTGGTAGGAACACGGTGTATAATCAGTCTACCATCGCATTTCTCTTCAATTTTCTTCGGCGCTCCATCCCAGAGTTGAGCAATTACGTGTACAGTTTCTCCAGTTTCAGCAAGCAGCCGAGAAATATGAACTACATATGTTCCAATCCCCCCAGGGGGTATTGGTGCCGGGGAATATTCAGGGCAGATTATAAGGTGTTTCATAAGAGATAGATCTTCTTTCTGTCCGCTGAGAAGGGGAGGCACAATTGCCCCCCGACTAAATTCGCACAGCCTCCTTGTTCCTTTTTTTATAGCAAGAACCTTTCCGGTCTTTCACAAAAACATCTTTATTGTTTTGAACAGAAGCGAACGGTATTGTTTAATCATATTACGCAGGACAAACGTTCCTGAGTTCACTTTCGAGAATAAATTCTTAGAATTTCCATTCTCATTATCGGGATAAACAAACTTCTTCCATTCATACTCCAATTGCATGGCGATTTCTACCGCGAACCTGGAAACTATATCCCGATGAGTGTTAAACAATAGCTCCCGCATCACTTGATTCTGCACATATGTCATGCCTCGGTAAAGCGAATCCTGACGAACACGGTACCTTACAAGATGTATGGGAATTGTTACAATCGGCCAGCCCGAAGCGAGCATTCTAATGGCCAATTCCCAATCTTCATAGTTATAACGCTGGCGAATGTCATAGCCGCCGAGGCTTTGAAGTAGTTCCGTGCGAGTTAAACAGGGGACGATCACGCTATTCTCGATAAACAGAAACGGAAGTTCCGCTTGCGGAGCATTCCAAAAACCATCTACAATATGAGGCCCAAAGATTAAAGCCCAGGCGGCAACCCCGCCTAAACGTGGATACTTCTCGAGAATTTGGAGAGCAATCCGATAGAATGACGGTTCAATGATATCATCCCCGTCGAGGAAGGAGATGAATTCTCCATTTGCTGCCCCAAGCCCGATGTTTCTTGCCTTAGCTAACCCTCCATTACGTTGGCGAATGACCCTTAAGGGAAGACCTTTCCCCGATGCATGCTTCTCGAGATCCCTAATGTTGGATATGGTTTTCTCTCCGCGTGAACCGTCATCAACGATCAGAACTTCATCCGGTTGACGTTCCGAAGCCCAGACGCTCTCCACGGCTTCTTTGATCATTGATCCCATTTCATAGCAGGTAACAACGACAGAAAGTGTTCCTTTGTTTGTAGCCGGCCTCGGTTCCAATAATGGAGGAGCTTTGGCATTTTGGACGTGAGTTCGAAGCGGCACACGACGGTCGAGAAACATGAGTGCAATCCGCGATAGGTCCTGAGGTTCTGTGGGGGATTGGATGAGCCGCCCGAGTGCTTCGGCGGTTTCCCGAAAAAGTCGCTGCCGTCCTTCTCCACGGTGTGCTGCGGCGACTCGCCTGCACAATTCTCGTCTGATATGATTTAACCCGTATATCTGTGTTCTTAGTATATTCTCCAAGCAATTCGCCACCTTCTCAGGCACCGGATCCCCTTGAATCAAAACCTCTTGTGGAAGAATTTCCCTTGGCGCTAACCCCTCGGCGGCGGCTGGAGAAAGAAGAACCAAAGAGCCTCTGGCGAGTTCGGCCCAGACGTTCGGAAGATGGTCGAAAAAGCTCGGATACAGACGAACCGGAAACACCTGTTCAAGATTGGGGTATTCTCTCCTCCATTCCCATTGGCGTTCGTTAACAAGCTCACGCACAAATCCACAGGAGGACCAGTAATCGACGAAACCTCTCGGTTTCAGGGGAGCGAATGTCATTGGGGGGCCTGCACTGATAACCGGTCGTTCGAGACGTATTCCTTTATGGGTTAAGAGAGTAACGGCATCCAGTGTAGTCAGTACTCCTGATGCAGGCTGTTGTGGCTCATAGAGGAAGAATTGCAGGTTCTTGTGATTATCGGCGGGTTGCGATGACTTATTACCTATTTCATCAAGTAACTGATTCTCAACAAAACGAGGTGCATAAACTGGAGAGGAAGCCTCTGGCAACCTGCCAGTGATAGCGATTTCATTACCTCTAGGGCCGAAGACAAGCACAAGATCCGCCAGGGCCAGTGAGACATCTTCCATCTGGCGCCTTATGATTGCATGTCGAGTCCAGATTCCCTCTTGGTTGGCAATCTGACGATTGGCGGAAGTATCCGTAACCACAACCACGAAAGGTACATCAAGGAGGGTAAGAGCTTGGGTCGCCCTTGCCATCTGAGAAACATATCCCAGCCCACCCCACATAGGTAGGATCACAGCCCGGAAGGGATCCTCACTGTAAAATGCTTGGAGTTCCTTGTTCAAGCAATAAGAAGCGAAATATAACAAGCCGCTATCATTGATTAATCCATAGGAGCGCGGACTCAATCCGCCTTCATCAAATAGAAGTCGGTATTCCGGATCCCTTGGGGGTATCGGAATGCGCCTCACCCCGTTGGACTTAAAAACTTCTGAAGGTTTGCTGATATCGGATTCAGATACCAGTCGCGTAGCTGGCGTCGGTACCCAAGTCTCTTTTGTTTCGTAACGGTACCACTCGTCCCAGCAGAGAATAGTTATCCTACAATTGAGACTCTCGGCTATTTCTTTAAGCGGAAGACCAAGTCCGTATGCGGATTTTTGCTCTTTTGGCTCATCGGAGAAAAATTCGATAAAGCCTTCGTAAGCCTCAACAACAACGATGTGATTTTGACTCTTGCTATTCATAAATCGAGGAAAAAGTGAGTATAGATTCAGACATCTAATCTCAAGAACTTAAAGTAGACCAGATAGGGCGTAGGGGAACCACACCGGAACTCTCCGAGGGTACTCCGTTTCCATTCATAATGTGCAGAGGATGCATCTGCCAGTGATAATCGTAAACGTAACTCCAATCGATTGGATAAAGACCTATGTCAATAAAATAGCGGCCGGGGAGAAGAGGCAACTCCGGGAGGTGACAGCTAAATCTACCACGTTCTGCTAGAGATCCAAAGGTCGCACTGAATGAAGTTATATAGGTTTCATAGCACTTAACGTTTGTCTCACTGTAGATGCCCAATGTAAGAGCAAGATCGGGCAAATATTTGGTAAGGTTGTATTCAATCTCTATTATCAGACCGTCACCGCTATTGAAACAATCTATAGCCTGACCTTGTGTATCATACAACTTAAGAGCACATATAGTAGCTTCCTGTGTTCCCATACGACTGCCATGCTCGACTATCAAGTTGGGCTGGGCTGCTGCTCCATCGGAAAGTTGCGTCGCACGTTTCTCTGTTCGTTGACGCATCAAGTCGTCGTAACAATCGATGGCACTTTCCGGGTCGCCCTTCATTACGACACGTCCTTCTTCAAGCACTATCACCTCGTCACAAAGACTAGTTATTTGCTCGGATTCGTGTGACGTCAAGATCAAGGTTTTCCCAGAAGCACGAAACGCATCCAGCCGCTGAATACATTTCTTCTTAAAACGTTGGTCACCAACAGTCAACACTTCATCTATTATCAGTACATCCGGATCGAAACTCATCGCCGTGGCGAAGGCAAGCCGCAAATACATACCGTTGGAGTATGTCCGGACGGGTTGATCAATGAACTCCTCAAGCTCGGCGAAGGCGATAATTCCCTCCTGCCGTGCCTTTACCTGGCGACTAGTCAAGCCACTTAGTATGCCACCGATCATGAGATTCTCACGCCCAGTCATATCAGGATGGAACCCCTTTCCCAAATCGAGTAGTCCACTAACGTGACCTATACGGTGAATACGCCCTTTGGTGGGACGTCCTAGGCCGCAGAGCAATCTTAGCAGTGTGCTTTTGCCAGCACCGTTGTGACCGATAACGCCCAATGACTGGCCTTGCTCCACTGAGAAGCTAACATCGCGTAGGGCCCAAAAGGCACTAAGTGAATCATGACGACCGGTGAGCCTTCTGACTACCAACTCCTTTAGGGTTACGGGTCGATCACGTTCAATCTTGAATTGTTTCGAGACAGACTCTACTCTTAAGATTGTAAACATAATGTAATATTAAACTCTTAAAGTGAATACATACTTATCGCATTGAAGCTGGTCTCTAGTGCCAATGAAATCTCTCGGGGCTCATGCAGGATGAATTATTCCGGTATTTTCGTTATTATCTCCAAAACTATTTTGTAAACAAAACAATTATAGCTTATCCATAACGTTGTGTAGTTGACGGCTATAAATTAGGTAACCAATGGCACACACAACCATGCTTACGATACCCGTGAAAAGTAGCGAACCCCACTCTGGGTTTGTACCGTAAAATAGAATAGCTCGATAGTTTTCAACAAGCACTGCGATCGGGTTTAGTACATAAATTTTATGATAGCTCTCACTAATTGACTGAGATCGATAAAAAACAGGGGTCATATAAAACAAGAGCATCAGTGCAATTTCCACAATATGTTCTACATCCCGGTAGAACACGTTTTGGGTAGCTATGATCAGGTCTAGACCAACTATCAATATGCCCTGGATCAGCATGACAGATGGCAGGAAGATCAGAGAAAGTGTTAAAGGTCTCCCATATAAGACCAGCAGGATAAAAAGGATCGGTAGGGCTATGAGCAACAGAAGAAAGTTTGACAGCATATTGATGATTATCAAGTTAGCTGGTTGAAAATTCGGCTGCCACACTAAATCTCTATTATTGTTGAAGAGACCCCCAGCCGAGCTGAGGCAAGTGCTAAACCATGTCCATGGCAGTAACGCGGTGAAAAGGAATGCTGGGTATGAGTCTATGTGTAGTGGAACAACTATCTGGAAGATAAAAATCAGCACAAGTAATTGAGCTAAGGGAAGCACAAGCGACCAAAGGATACCAAGTGTTGAACGCTTATATCGGAGGCTAAAGTCACGCTTCACGAGGTGCCATATGAGATCAAGGTTGTAAGCTAAGGACTTCACCGGAGTGTAAAGATCGTCTTCCGGGAATTGAGCGTTTCCTTGGCTGCTTGAATATTTTTTTATTTCCATAGCTACCTTACACAACCTTTTTCATCTATGAAGTTAAGGTTTCATCAACTTATCAATTGTGGAAAATACTTGTGTAACAGGGTTAATAAAGTTCACATTATCGAATAGATTTTTCTAATATTATAATAAAGCTCCGCCTTCTTAGTTACAGATCATATAATACACTCTTTATCAAATAAAAAAATCAGACTTTGGTTGATTTTTTTGAATGAAAAAGGTACTAAGTTAGGGTACATATTAGAACTTTAGATTAACACTCTATTAAAAAAATATTATTTTTTCTAAAAACGTTTTGCATATCTTTGTGATTCCTTATCTAGCATAGATCATTAGACTTCAAATTCTACAGAGTCAATAATACGGTTTTGTCTATCCTAACTGACGTTTGTTAAATTTTGGGGTATAACTGGTTTAAAATAAAATTAGGATGTTTTTATTTCTAAACCAGAGGGGGGAATAAGTTATGGAAGCAGTACTAGAGATAATAGGTTCTATGAACCTTCCGATCCACAAACCGACAAAGCAGAGTATGAAGGAATATGTTGAAGGGATTATCAGAGAAGCGAGGAATTTTTCAGTTCTAAGGGTCTCAGAGTTTTTAAATTTTTCGTATCAAAGATTGCAGTACCTGGTTTCTGAGGCTCGCTTCAGGGATACAGAACTAGAACAGACAAGACTGCAATGGGCAGTTTCTCAGAGCAGCCAGCAACAAAAAGGGCCTGAGTTTGACCTGGTTATAGATGATACTCAAAACAGGAGGTTTGTTCGTACTTACTTTGCTTCAAAGTGCTACATTGGCAACATTGGCAAAGTAGATATAGCTCAGAGCACGGTATTTTCGTCTCTAA
>JBLNAE010000117.1:0-5656 GCA_050259195.1 Ignavibacteriales bacterium | reverse complement strand
AAAGAAGATTTCTCTGCCGTCCTCCACCCTTATAAACCCATAGCCCCTGTCTTTCATCACTCTCTTAATACTTCCCTTAGTCATATATCCCTCCTTTTATGCTCGGTTGGCTCTTTTTACTATGAGTATGAACTGCTTATACCCTAAACAGGCTAAAATAACTATCGAAAAGCGAGGAAGCTTTCTCAATAGTCTGAATTATCTTCTATTCTCGGGGAATCTGCGGATGAATTGGATTATCTCGTACTCGTATCAGTAGAGATAATATTAGAAGATTAAATAAAAATAACACAGTTGGAGGCTCTTATCAAATTTTAGGTACTCTATTTTACCTATACTGTGTAGAACACTAAAACCCTTTAATTTCAAATGGTTATAGGATATTCTTTAGTCAAATTGTTATTCAGTAATATTCAGTATTTTTCAGAAAAAGAGAGGTAGAGCGTAGCCAAAACCGTAGCCAGAAAAAAAGACAGTGAGAAATATAAAGAAGCAAAAGAAAGGGAGCGAAAAAAAAATGTAACCACGTTATTTAATAAGGAGGAACTGCGGTATTTTGAAAAGCTAAGAGAAGATGTTTATGAAAATGATGAAACCTACAAATCGCTTTCCCTCCATTCACTCTCCCTCCCATTCCACACAGTGCCAAATATATATAGGCCATTTTCCACCTCTCTTCCTATGGGATTTTTCCCTTGTTCTTTGAGATTTCATTCTGTATCCGGTGAGGTACTTAAATGGATCACTACTAATGACGGACACTTTGCTACTCCAAGTGACGTATGTACAAATAGCTACATTAAGAGTTTTACAAATGATGGGAATTTTGACCACATTATTCACGCAGTTGAGCATCTTGGGGTTAGAGCTTTCTGGTGTCCGGTAATAATACGCATGATTGGCTACCTTCAAAGTATAAATATGCCCTTTATATGGGTGATAGAAAACTCCGAAAAGAAGTAGAGAAAATTGCTCAAAATATTGGAACAGCATTGCTTCATTTGACCTCAAAACATATAAAGCAGAAGAAGATTGCCCTTTTGTTTCGGAGGCTGCAATATCCTATAAATGTAAATAAACACCGAGTATGGCTTGATACAGAAGATAACAAACTTCTATATATAAAAGAAACTTACGAAGCATATAAAAAACGGAGTAGGGGTAAGAATAGAAGACAAATAAAAGAATTGAGAAAGGAACTAAATCAGGGAAGGAAAAAGGTAACACAGGGAGTCGAAAGCATTGAGCGGGCAGAAGAAAAATTAAAAACTCAATATATTAGGTTGAGAAGGGTGCAGGAGTCACCGGGGTTAAAGTATCACGAAGAAAAGAAGCTGGAGGCTTTGCAAGACGAAATAGATGAGCTTAAGGTCGAAAACGAAAGGTGGGAGCGGGCAATTCAGAGATTGAAATTCAAGATTTCGAGTTTAAAGGAGGAACAAGAAAGGAAAGGACACAAAGAAGCCCGTAAAAGAACTCTTGAATATTTAGAAAAAAAACAGGTATTAGAGTAAGCAATAGGTCCTTTGAAAAAATCCTTGCCGTAGCAAATCAACGAACTTGACTTAACTGCTTCAAATAGTTTAGCCCTCCTCTTACTATTCTACTCAATTATTCTTGGTTCATTTTTACGCAAAATGTGAAATCCAGTTTTGCGTAAGTTCTTAAATGTCCATCTTGTATATTCTAAGAAACACTTGACGGAGGTAGAACAAGATGGCATTGGAAGAGAAAAGGTTGTTGAACTGCAAAGAGGCGGCCCGATTTCTCGGTATTACCGAGTCGGCATTACGGAAAAGGATTTTCCTTCGGCAAATCAAGGGCATGGTGCGTATAGGGGGATCCGTGTATTTCGACCGAAAAAAATTAGACCGATTTATTGATTCTATTATTGATTCTATTGAAGTTCCTACCAGCAAAGGTAAAAGCGTATGACCAAATATGAAAACGCCGAGGTTGGAGCATCGGCGCAAGCGGAGAAAAACCGTAGCGCAGATAAAAATAAACGAGAGCACCTCTTTTCTCAAGACATTCCCTACATATTACAGCGACATTTTGAAACTCATATCGAAGGTTCCGGGATCTCTATTGAGGTCGCAAAAGAGCGTGGTTACCGAAGTGTTCTCGGAACGAAAGAACTCGAAGAATTGGGCTTCAGCAAAGCTCAGAGGAGGGCACCTGGTTTACTTTTACATGTGTGGACACCTGATTGCAAAAATCCTTTCTGCACCTATAGACCAGATATTCCCAGACAAGATGGAAAGGGGAAAGAAATTAAATATGAAATCCCAGCAGAAATACAAGTAAGAATTGACGTTCCACCTCGTTGTCTTCAAGGAATAAAGGAGCCAAACAAGAGACTTTGGATCACAGAAGGTCAAAAGAAAGCTGATGCTCTTGCATCTGGTGGTGAATGCGCAATTGACTTGCTTGGTGTATGGAACTTTAAAGGAAAGAATGAGTTTGGTGGTACCACTTTGCTTGCCGACATGGATTACATAGCGTGGGATAAGAGAGAAGTTTATATCGTGTTTGATAACGATGCGATGATAAAACCTCAAGTTCGTCAGGCTCTCGGTCGTATTACGGAACATTTAAAGCGTAAGCAGGCGATTATATCTCATGTGTATTTACCACAGTTAGAAGGCAAGAAAGTCGGCGTTGACGATTATCTGCTTACTCATACTGTTGATGAACTCTTATCACTAACCCGCAAAGCAGAAGACACAGAGATAGGACTGAAACTGGTTAAGCCAATTTTCACAGCCAAGTTTGAGGGATTAGTTGAGATAGTAGAACACGACGGAAAACCATACTTTCTTTTTATAAGAGACGAAAAGGCAATACTGGAGGCTGAGATTAAAACCCAAGGGAAAGTTTTTGTTCCGCCCTTAAATGAAAAACTACCTTGGCTTCTGCCTCGGGCAGAGAAAATAAAAGTGTATAGGGAAAATGATGATGTTAAGCGGCTTTTTTCTGACCTGGAGAAATATCACCAGTCTATATCGGAACTGCCCGATGAGTCTCACTACATGCTTGATGCTGCTTGGGATTTTCACACATATCTAATGGAAAGTTGGGATTACTCTCCGATTATTTGTTTTTTTGCAGTACCCGAGAGAGGAAAGAGCCGCACCGGCAAGGGGATTATCTATGTTTCCTATCGTGGACGCCATACCGAGACCTTAAGAGAAGCTAACGTATTCAGGGCTTCCGAGACTCAGGGAGCTACACTCTTTTTTGATGTTAGGGATATTTGGAAAAAGTTAGAGAAACAGGGCTCAGAAGACATTCTTCTACTTAGATTCGAGAAGGGGGCAAAAGCCGAAAGGGTTCTTTATCCCGAACGAGGGCCTTTCGAAGATACTGTCTATTTTGATTTGTTCGGTCCTACTGTCATTGCAACAAACGAACCTCTTCAGAAGATCTTAGACACCAGGTGTATTCCTATTGTTATGCCACAGAGCAATAGGAATTTTCCCTTAGACCCACGTCCTCAATTCGGTTTGCCTTTTAGAGAAAGGCTCACAGCATGGAGAGCTAAAGCGTTAGAGAAAGAAATAGAGTTGTTGGATAAACCAGCACCAGGACGTTTGGGAGATATCCTTAGACCTCTTGCTACAGTCATCAATTTGATAGTTCCCGAAAGGATGAGTGAGTTTATGGATTTGGTTTCAAAGTTACAAGAGGAACGTTTGCAGGAAAAGAGCATGTCTATCGAAGCAGAAGTCGTTCAGGCCATCGTAGAGCTTGAAGGTGAAGTTGAACGCGGGACATTAGCTATAAGAGCAATTGCAGAAAAGGTGAACTATGGAAAGTCGGAGAAAGAAGAGATAACACCTCAACGAATCGGCAAGGTCCTCAGGTCTCTTGGATTCCATCCAGCCAGGAAACACGACAATGTAAAGGCAATAATTTACAACTCTCAGCAAGTTCGGGAATTAGAAGTCTCATGGGGACTTGTACCTATACCTAAAGAAACGTCCCCAAAGTCCCCATTGTCCCCAAGAACCCTAGAAGAAGTGGAAAATGGCAACCCAAATGGTGACCTTGGGGATAGTGGGGATCATGGGGACATGTTTTCTACTACAAGGACAGAAGAAGACAAATCAGAAAAAAGGGGGGACCCGTGGGACTGAATCTTGGGGATTTAGAAGCACGAATAACAAAAGGAAGGGAACGAATAGCCGAAACCAAAGCTTTGGGAATGCAGGTATCAGATTGGGAAAGTTACCTTGTGGCACTTGAGAAAGAATATGAGGCGGCAGTAACAGCACCTAAAGCGATCGCCTTTCAGACTAAGAACGACTTCCAGATATTCACAAACCACACCTTACCCCAAGTTCAGGAATGGCTTTTAGCGAGGACTATAGATGAAATCAAGCAAATCTACCTACCCAATACCTACCAGTGGGTTGAAACACATAGACCTGATTCACTGATAGAGATAAAAGGGTTAGAGGAAAAGATTGATTCTTTTAACCTATCGCCAACCAATGTCAATGAGTTTAAATCACTGCTTCAATTCTATTGGGAATGGCATGCTGAAGCTTTAAGGCTTCATAAGAAAGATCAACAAACAGAAGGAAACGAACGAGAAAGTATTTTCTTTTTAGAATCCCAAAACAAAGGAGGTGATACAGCGATGCCATTAATAGCAAAAGCGCCGGAAAGGCGATCATGTCCTATAGGTGCGCACAAGGGAAAAGTTGAAAAAATAGAACCCAAACACCATCAAGAATGGGGTGAGAGGGTTCTATTTACATTCTTACTTGATGGTAAAGCCTACGATGACGGGAAAGCCATTAGAGTGTTTACTGAAGCTAGTAATACTCTAACACGAAAATCCAAACCCAGGAAGATCGTGGAAGGTATTCTTGGTAGAAAGCTTACCAAAGAGGAAACCCAGGGCTTTGACCTTGAAACACTCGTAGGACTTGAGTGCCAGATAGTGATAAAACACGAGGAAGGCATAGACGGTAATACCTATTCCCGTGTTGAAACAGTTATATCTTTATAACTGTGAAGTATCGAGAGGGCAGGGTTGAATTCCTGCTCTCTCTTTTAAAATAAATAAAAATGATTAAAAAGGCTAAATGTTCATGTTTAGTAAAAAGCAAAAATGGATATGCCAGGATTATGAGAAAGAACCTACAATGTTAGAGATATGTAATATGCCCCCTTTCTATATGAATTTTTCTTTTGCCTGTAGTTGCCGTTCTTTGTCAATCTCTGAATAAATCTGAATAAAAGGAGGTTAAAAATGAAGAAATTTTCTGATGAATCCACTACCTTTGAAGTGTTTGATGACAATGATTTTTACTACGACGCACAGACAGGGAAGAAACTGATCTCACTGAAACAAGCCTCTGCTGCCCTGCCCCCTATAATAGGTCCATAGTATAAGTTAGATTTTCGGTAAAGAACCCTATAAATAGGAGGTCAGTATAATGGGCAGGAAGCGCTACTCGCCAGAGCAGATAATAAGACATCTAAGGCAGGTAGAAGTTCTATCTTCCCAGGGCAGGAGTGTATCAGAGATATAGGGATAACGGAGAACACCTATTACCGCTGGCCTAAGGAATATGGAGGCATGGGAGTAGATCCGCATAGTTCACTTGGATATAGACCACCGGCGCCGCAAGCCGTTGTTTCC
>JBLNAE010000116.1:0-5672 GCA_050259195.1 Ignavibacteriales bacterium | reverse complement strand
GAATCAATTAGAAAAGAGGGCTTACTATGAAAGATGATGAGATACGAGAATTTATTGGAGTTCCCATGGAAGCTGTAATTATGGATTCGAAAATGGTTCTAAGAGGAACAATTAAATTAGTGCAGAACGGACTTGCTCAATTCTCTTCGATTGAAGAGGTCTTCGTCCTCGTGCACGGAAAGAGGCTGAGCATAAAATTCATGCTTTCGGGAAGCTTTGCAGACTTAGAGACTCTTCTAAAAAATCTATGGTTCCCCTATAGCTTATTTGATAAATGCAGAAGGCTTAAGATTTAATCCATAATTTTATGGGAGAGGAGAATGGATTTATTTACTGGAAGTGGATATGGAATTGCAAGAGCTCGTATTAGAGGGAGTGACAATAACTATAACTATATCGTGTGGTGCGCGGAGACATTAGAATGTGGAGTTATAGACCCGCTTAACGCCAGAGTTGTACTTGATTTTATAAAGAGAAAAGGGCTTACGGTTAAATACATAATCAACACCCATACGCATCCCGACCATATCGAAGGAAACAACGCGATACTTAAATCTGTAGCGGCTACAATTCTCGTCCATCTGAAAGGACGAGGGGCAGTTTCTTCAAAGAATGAACCGATTGAAGAGGGCGACGTTGTGGATATAGGAAAACAAAAAATCAATGTTATGCATACTCCGGGGCACTGTCCTGAGCATATTTCCCTGGTTTTAGGAGAGAATGTTTTTGTCGGAGATACACTGTTCTTGTCCGGTTGTGGCAATACTAAATTTAGAGGAAACATAGACGAACTTTATAACAGCATTGCCCTTAGGCTTCGGCCTCTTCCGGATGGTTTCAAACTATTCGTGGGCCATGATTATTCGGAAACAAATCTGAAATTCGCTCTGAGCATTGAACCGGATAATAAAGCGGCAAGGGCTAAGCTTGAAGAGGTTAAATCCGCTTATTCTCAAGGCGGGGAGCCTGCTCCTACTACAATTGGTGAAGAAAAAAAGTACAATCCGTTTCTCCGCTTTGATGTGCCTGAGTTGGTTATGGAAATGAAAAGGAGAAAACCGTCCCTTGAAAACGATCCACAAATGATTTTTAAAGAGTTGCGGGAGATGAGGAATAATTGGAATTAAGATTTGAAAGCCATTTAGCTGCGAATAAACATGGGTGAAGAGATTGGAGATAAAAGAATCATGTAGAGGCAGGTTTGAAACCTGCCCTACGGAAGAAAATTGTGTAAATCCAGTTGGTAGGAGATATTCGACTATGACTGAAGTTGATACGGCGAAGAAGTATCTGCGTAAGATGGATGCATTGATGCTTGATCTAATCACAGAGGTTGACATTGATGGCTTGCCTGAGGAAGCAGGAAAAGTCATCATGGTGATTTCAAGTAAGATAAGCGAGGCGCTGAAGATTCTGGAGTCTGAAGAGGATTAATAAAGAAGAATCCGAAAACCAGGGGTCTGAAGCCAGAATCCGAATTTAGAAGAAAATAAGACTTCTGAATTCTGGCTCTTTAATCTTCGTGGCTAAAGAATCTTTGGTATACTCTTTACCATGTTAAAGAAACCTGAGACCGAAAAATACCAAATCCTTCGACAATTACTGAGTGAGCGTATACTCATTTTAGACGGCGCTATGGGTACTATGATTCAGCGCCATAAATTAGAAGAGGCCGATTTTAGAGGTGAACGATTTAAAAATCACCCTAAAGACCTTAAAGGAGACAATGACCTTTTAAATCTAACCTGTCCGGAAATTATCGCGAACATCCATCGCAAATATATCGAATCTGGCGCCGATATAATTGAGACGAATACATTTAACAGCACAAGAATTTCTCAGTCCGATTATGGACTCGAAGACATTGTTTATGAACTCAATAAGTCTGGCGCTCAAATCGCCCGCAGTGTGGCGGATGAATTCATGGCCAAGAACTCTGGGCGTCAATGTTTCGTCGCGGGGGCGCTGGGGCCAACGAATAAAACCCTCTCAATGTCTCCCGACGTCAACAATCCGTCATTCCGCGCGGTCACATTCCAGGAATTGATGGGCGCATACTACGAGCAGGTGAAGGGGCTTGTTGACGGGGGAGTGGATATTCTTCTGCCGGAAACTGTATTTGATACTCTCAATCTCAAGGCTGCCATTTTTGCCATAGAGAAATTCTTTGATGAACACAATGTTCGCTTCCCGGTGATGCTGTCTGTGACGATTACGGATGCGTCGGGACGCACCCTTTCCGGCCAAACGGTTGAGGCCTTCTGGTATTCCGTTATGCACGCTAAGCCATTGAGCGTGGGAATTAATTGCGCTTTGGGAGCAAAAGAGATGCGCCCCTATGTAGAAGAGCTTTCTAAGATTGCGGAGTGTTACATAAGTTGCTACCCCAACGCCGGCCTGCCTAATCCTTTGAGCGATACTGGATATGATGAGACTCCTAATATCACTTCTAGCTTTGTCGAAGAGTTCGCTCAGAGCGGTTTTATTAATATAGTCGGCGGATGTTGCGGAACGACGCCTGAGCATATACGCGCCATTGCAAAAAGGGTGAAGAATATTCCACCCCGCAGGATTCCCAAACGCCCCCTTGCAACCCGTCTTAGCGGTCTTGAACCGCTGAAAATCGAAGGCGATTCGTTTGTCATGGTTGGCGAGCGCACAAACGTGACCGGATCACCCCAATTTGCAAAACTCATTAAAACCGATGATTTTGATGGCGCCCTCGCGGTGGCAAGGCAGCAGGTGGAAAACGGGGCAAATATAATTGACGTTAATTTCGATGAAGCCCTGCTCGATAGCGAGGGCTGTATGACGCGCTTTCTAAATTTAATCTCCTCCGAACCGGACATCGCCCGTGTTCCCATAATGATTGATAGCTCCAAGTGGTCTGTTATTGAGGCTGGTCTTCGTTGCGTTCAGGGCAAATGCGTTGTGAATTCTATAAGCTTAAAAGAAGGCGAGGAAAAATTTCTCCATCAGGCGCAGCTTGTCATGCGCTATGGTGCTGCCGTGGTAGTTATGGCTTTTGATGAAAAGGGACAGGCGGCTAATAACACCGATAAGGTTCGTATCTGTCAGCGCGCATATAAGCTCCTTGCTGAAAAGGTCGGTATGGACCCGACGGATATTATATTCGATCCCAACATACTTACTGTGGCTACAGGCATTGAAGAGCATAACAATTATGCGGTGGACTTTATTGAAGCTGTACGTGAGATCAAGACCACATGCCCCGGAGTGCGCACAAGCGGAGGAGTGAGCAATATATCATTCTCATTTCGAGGCAACAATGTGGTGCGAGAGGCCATGCACTCTGCCTTTCTCTATCATGCCATCAAAGCTGGACTCGACATGGGTATCGTTAATGCCGGTATGCTCGCCGTCTACGAGGATATTGATAAAGAATTGCTCGGGTTAGTTGAAGATGTTCTCCTCAACCGACGACCCGATGCAACCGACCGCCTCATTGGATATGCGGAAAAGGTTAAGGGTCCGGGCAAAACTAAATCAAAAGACGAAAACCTCTGGCGAAGCGCTAGTGTTGGTGAGCGTCTCTCCTATGCTCTTGTCAACGGGATCACGGATTATATAGAACAAGACACCGAAGAGGCCCGACAACAATACGAAAAGCCACTCGACGTTATAGAGGGTCCGCTTATGGACGCAATGAAGATTGTCGGAGACCTATTTGGAGCGGGAAAGATGTTTCTTCCGCAGGTTGTCAAGAGCGCGCGCGTTATGAAAAGGGCTGTGGCTTACCTCCAGCCGTTTATGGAAGCGGAAAAAGCCAAATCTCAAAATTCGAGACCCCAGGGCAAGTTCGTTATAGCTACGGTTAAGGGTGATGTGCACGACATTGGAAAGAATATTGTCTCTGTGGTTCTTGCCTGCAATAATTATGAAGTCATTGACCTGGGGGTCATGGTTCCATGCGAAAGGATTCTAAACACCGCCAGGGAAGTAAACGCCAATATTGTGGGGATGAGCGGCCTTATAACCCCCTCGCTCGATGAGATGGTCTACAATGCCTCTGAGATGGAGAGACAGGGTTTTAAAATACCACTTCTTATTGGCGGAGCTACAACAAGCAAAGCCCATACCGCGATTAAGATTGCCCCTCAATATAGTGGTGTCGTCGAGCACGTTCAGGATGCCTCGCTTGTTGTCGGTGTTTGCAACAATCTACTCAACCCGGAAAAAGTGGACGCCTATACAGTTGAACTCCGTGCTAAACAAGAAAGGCAGAGACAACAATACGCTGTTAGGAGTGAGAGAAACTTTGTCTTGATAGAAGAGGCTCGCGCCAAAGGGTTTAAGACGGATTGGAAGAACATACAGATTGATGTGCCTGAGAATCTAGGCTTGCAAATTTTAGATGACATACCGCTCGAAGAAATCGTTCCTTTTATTGACTGGTCGCCGCTATTTTGGGCCTGGGAACTCAAGGGAGTTTATCCTAAAATTTTTGAACATAAGGATTACGGAATCCAAGCCCGCGAACTCTATGAAGATGCTCAGAAATTAATGAATGAAATCATCGTGAACAGGCGCTTCGGAGCGCGCGCGGTTCTCACCTTCTGGCCTGCCAATAGTGTTGGTGATGATATTGAAGTCTATATGGACGAATCGCGTAAAGAGGTTTTGGGAACCTTCCATTTTCTCCGTCAACAAAAGGAAAAGGAGAGAGACGGCATCTACTACTGCCTTGCGGACTTTGTCGCCCCAAAGAATTCCGGCAAGGATTACATAGGCGGTTTTGCAGTAACCGCTGGCAAGGAAGTTGAAGATTTCGCCAATACTTTCAAGGCCAAGAACGATGATTATTCTGCCATAATGGTTAAGGCGCTAGGCGACCGTTTTGCCGAGGCGCTTGCAGAGATGATGCACAAAAGGGCGCGGATCATCTGGGGGTATGGTAAAGATGAAAACCTCTCTTATGAAGACCTGATTAGAGAAAAATATAGAGGAATTCGTCCCGCCCCGGGCTATCCTGCTTGCCCCGACCATACCGAGAAAAGCCTGCTATGGAAACTTCTCGAAGCGGAGAAAAACACAGGAATTAGTCTTACAGAAAATTTTGCTATGAATCCTCCAAGCTCTGTTTCAGGCTGGTATTTTGCCCACCCGGAGTCGAGGTATTTCCATGTAGGTCAGATAGATCGCGATCAGGTTGATGACTACGCCCGGCGCAAGAATATGACTTTGGAAGTTGTTGAGAAATGGCTACGACCAAATTTGGGTTACAGTGGAAATCTACTCCTACATAATAATTCATGATGCACCTCCCTCAGTGTCATTACATCAATCATGTCCTGTCTCGAGATGCACTGTTTTTTCATCATACCTAACTTATTCGGCGAGCAAAAATCAGGTAAATCTTGAAATTGGCTAAGAAAAAACCTGAATCTGTTCAAGCTGGAACAATAGCCCTTCAGCGTTCGCGACGCTGGCGTATCCGTCAGAATCTCATACCAATTCCAAGGATTAAGTGGTTAAACACATCTCCTCCACCTGTCTCTTAATCCAAGGGAAACCACAAAGACTTCCTACCTTGTCACGATTTTCTATGTATTCCTTCAAAGCCTCAATTAGAACCTCTTCAATTTCCCCTAAATTGTTAAATACCCTGTTGGCTGTTGATTTCCTCAGTTCCTCAATTAACCTCTCTACTG
>JBLNAE010000115.1:0-10934 GCA_050259195.1 Ignavibacteriales bacterium | reverse complement strand
TACGTGTCATTCTGAGCCGAAGGCGAAGAATCTATAGATTGTAAACCAAGGTGCTTCACGGAATTTACCCTGAGGCGAAGGTTCGGATGATATACGGTCACTAATCAACCGGATTTGATATAACTTCCGTGAATCATGCATCTTGCATCATTCTATTAGTGCAAACCCGCACTCATTCGTAACCAAATATCCTAAAGAAAACAACAATCAGAATAACCAGACGCAGAGCAGATAGACCGTAGAAGCCAGCATCAGCAGACCGGCAATGAATATAGCCAAATTGACGCGAGCTATTTCTTCCGAAGGAAGATTTTTTTCCTTAGCGCGCCGGGCACGAATAATAATCGTCGGGCAAAGGATTATTACATTTAGAAAAAGCGGCACGGTAAGCCACCATGAATTAACAAGCCACCATTTGACAGGGGCATTCGAGCCAAGGCGAGTTATATCAGCAATCCGGGAAAAAGCGACGAGGGCGGTTCCAAAGATTCCAAGCCATGCTCCAGTATATGCAGTTTGAACGTTATGAATGGCCTCGTTTTCTGCAACCGACTGCCCCGTAAGCCTGCTTCGTATGCTTCCGTAACTGACATAAATTAGAAAACCGAAATTGAGCCATGCCGCAAATCTCAGCCATGAAGTGGGGGGCAGGTAATAGATTAATCCGAGGCATCCGATTACGCCGAGAATAGGAAGTATTGCTCCGCCCGGAACACGAAAAGGCCGCGACCTCTCCGGCTCCCTTATGCGGAGCACAACGATCCCCATACAGACAAGAATAAAGGCAAACAGGGTTCCAATGTTTGTAAGGTCAACCATCTCACTGAGGCTTGAAACCATTGACGCTCCACCAACTCCAATCCCCGTAAGGATTGTAGACCACCAAGGGGTGCGGAATCGCGGATGCACTTTTGCAAACATAGGGGGCAAAAGTCCATCGCGTGCCATTGAAAAAAATATGCGTGGCTGTCCCAACTGAAATACAAACAGCACGGCGGTATGCGCGATTACAGAGCCAAGCGCAACAATGTAAATAAACAAACCTTTAATGTTCGCATATTGGAGCGCAAGGGTCAGAGGCTCCGCCTGTTCAGTCGAGAGCTTCTTAACAAGCTCTCGGTAAGGAATCATTCCCGTGAAAACTCCGGCAATGATGACATAAAAAATCGTGCATATAATGAGCGAGCCGATTATGCCGATGGGCAAATCCCTTTGCGGGTTTTTGGCCTCCTCCACTACTGTAGAGACAGCGTCAAATCCAATATATGCGAAGAAGATAACCGCTGCTCCAGAGGCGACTCCTCCCCAGCCATTGGGCATAAATGGCCTCCAGTTATCAACCTCCAAATACTTCGCGCCAATGACTATGAAGAAGGTCAAGACAGCCAATTTTATAAGCACCATTACAGCGTTAAACCATGCGCTCTCACGGATTCCAATCAGCAAAACAACGGTAATAGCAGCTACAATCAGAAAAGCAAGGAGATTAAAAACAATCGGGATGCCAAGTATGTGAGGGGCGTTTTCTATCAAGCCAGGAATCTTATGCGCGGTTTGGAAATCGGTTGAAAGCCAATCCGGAATTACATAACCGACCCCTCTGAGAAGGGTCTTGAAATAGTTTGCCCAACTGATAGCAACAGCAACATTGCCAACTGCATATTCTATAATCAAATCCCAGCCGATAATCCAGGCTACAAGTTCCCCCAGCGTCGCGTATGAGTATGTGTATGCAGAGCCGGCTATGGGAACCATTGACGTAAACTCCGCGTAGCAAAAGGCCACAAACGCGCAAACGATTGCGGCCATCACAAAAGAGAGCGTAAGCCCGGAGCCTGCGCCAAGACGGTTTATGTCCCCTGCCGCCGCCGTGCCGATTGTGGCGAAGATACCGGCTCCGATAATCGCACCAATCCCAAGCATTGTAATCTGAACCGGGCCAAGTGCCCTGCGCAAGGAGTATTTCGTGTTCTCCGCATCGCTTAAAATCGCATTGAGATTTTTTGTTGAAAATATTCCCGGCATGCGTGACCCGTTATTTCACCTCTTTCAAAATGGTCTCGGCCACAGGTCCATAATTACCGCGAATCCGATGCCCGCCCTCAAGGGTAACAACCCTCGCAAGATTCGGACTCAGGTCTTTACAAAGCGTGTCTCCTTCATCCCCCCTCGCGTAGAAGCAGAATATCTTCATTCCACTTAATTTCCTCACTTCCGGAAGCACGGGAATAGATGTATTTCTGGTGAAATCTCCCAGCCAGTCGGTCAGATGGAATTCAAAATCTACAGTGCGATCCGGGCCGAGAAGAACGACAAACTCCACTCTGGAGCGCAAGTCCTCAGGCAAACGGTTAATCATGAACGGAACAACATCCGCTCCCTGGGAATAGCCTATGAGAACCACCTTATCCTTTTTCCATAGAGCTTGGTAATAACGCATTATCCTCTCCAAGTCCTTGGCCGCTCCATCGGGGGTACGGCGAGTCCAGAAGTATTGTAGAGAGTTCAAACCCACTACCGGAATTCCCTGACCGGCTAAAAAATTTCCTATCCCCCGATCCGTTACTCCCCAGCCGCCATCGCCCGATATGTGAACCGCCATAATGTCTCCCGTTGACACACCGGATGGAATCTCCACCAATGGAAGGTCCTTGAGTTCATCTATAGAAGTTGGCGGCTGAAGGCTCGCTTCTTTTTTTTCAAGAAGCCGTGAGAATGCCTGCTTAAATTGAGGCATCCAATTCTTGGGTACCGAAAACCCATGACCGACCCTCGGCAGGATAACAATCTCCCCCCCTTTGACCTTCCTCACGTAATTCTCCGTTGCAGTAGGATCACAAACCTGATCAATAGTCCCCTGTAAGGCAATCCAGGGAACCTCAAGCGTAGTTGCTGGGAGAAAGCTCACCCCCTTCCCTTTTGGACCCGACTCCCACTCCAGACCGCTTCCCCGGCAAAAGGGCTTTATGAGCGGCAGGTCAGGACAGAAACCCAGGCTAATAGCCCCGCGGAATGTATTGGATGGGGACTGAACCAGCGTCGCATAAACCAGAGTCGCCCCCGATGAGTATCCTACAAGCACGGGCGTTACGTATTTTGGGAAATTGAGTTTCTTCTGAACGAACTTACTCAGTAGCTCGAAATCCGCCGCCGAGTACGAGCACTTTTCACTGGATTTCTCTAACCCCCTCAGATAATGTGTGATGTCAATCCCGACCACCAGAGAGTCAAGCGAAGAAAGCTCTCTTGCCATATCAACAACGCCCAGATTCCATCCGCCATCTCCGGAAACGAACAGAACTACATTGGAAGGATGCGGCGACTTATAATAAAGAGTAACCTTGCCGAACCGCCCAAAGTTCAGGGACTCCTCAGCCGCATGAAGAGCGCCAGTGGCACCAAGAGCAAGTGCAAAAACCAAAAAAACAGTTCCCTTCATCTAAATACCTCCATTCATGTTCGCCATAACCTGTGGTAAATTGCCATTACCTCTAGGTATGTATTATTTCATGATTCATTCCATAATATCACTACAAAATTTAAACTGTCTTACTTCTCCTAAGTTGCACCAGAAAACAAAAGAGAATCAGTATAATGGCTATACCGGGGCCGATCACAAGATAATGGCGAATCCTTAGAAATAACCAGACCCATTTTTCGCCTAAAAAATAGCCGATTGAGATAAAGGTTATAGACCAGATAAGGCCTCCCGTATAGGCAAATGGAGTAAATACGGAAAGCTCAAGCTCCGACACTCCGGCTACAAACCCCGTCAGGATTTCACGCGCGGTATAAAGTAACCAAAGATCAGGCCCCATTTGCCAGCGCGCCCAAACCAGTATTGGACCTGCCCTACCCTATCCGCGGTGATGCGAATAATATGGCCGTATTTGCCGATTAAATACATACCGGTAGTACGACCCAGCGTGTAGCTTAAAGAGATGCCGCACAAAGCGCCGATAAATGCCACAGCAACGGTGGAGATGAGATCCAGGTCGCCTTTATATACGAGATAGCCCGCAAATACAAGGAGCGTTTCATTCGGCACCGGAATGCCGACAATCCCCAACGTAAGCAATGAAAATATTCCCAAATACTCGTGGTGCGCAAACCAGTGAAGAACCATTTCCATCAACCGACTATTTCCTCGCTCTTCCCTTCCGCCTTTGCCCTCCCCAATAACGCATTGACTTCACTCCGAATTGTATATAACGTCGTTCCGCTTCGGCTGAGCGCAAAAAAACCTATTACCCAGAGCGGAATTGTTAAAAGAACAAAAACTACTACTGAAAACCCCGTAGCCAGCGTCTTTTCAATTCCGAACATAGTAAGGCCAATGACGCAAAAGAACTGATATGTCCCTACGTTGGCAGGAGCGTTTGGAACAGCGGTCCCAAGATGGACGATGAGAAAAACCACAGCCCCTACCCAAAAAGGCGCGCTGAGTCCGTAAGCCAGCATAACAAGCCAGAAGGCCAGTGCCTGAAAAAAGAGAATGAAAACGGAAATGCCAAATGAGGCATAAAAAAGAGGCGACATGCCGATATCGCGAAGCCCCGTATTCATTCGTCCAATAAATGATATTACCAGTCGAAGCGGCTTCCAGCTTAAAGACTTTTTATCCGTTCCTTCGGGAAGAGCCTTCTTGCGAAAGACCACGTATATAAACATCCCGGTGAACACTAAAACAATAATCCCTAATATGTTTCCAGCTTCAACGAGGTCTCTTGGCAATGGAATGAAGATGGCGGTAAGCCCTATCCCCAGTGCCAGCCATACCCCGTCAAACAGGCGTTCTACAAGAATCGAGGGAATTGTTAAACTAAATCTTGCCGAAATCCAGCGCGAGACGAGATAGGCGCGGGCTAACTCGCCAAATCGCATGGGCAAAACCTCGCTGACGAAGAGTCCCGCATAAATGGCCTGGGTTGTTTGGACCATAGACACGTCACCAATGGGGCGCAGAAGCAGCTGCCACCTGAGTCCCTGAGAGACAAAACCCAGGATGTCACAAAGGACGGCCAGCGCAATCCACCACCAGTTGATTGCGGTCATATTTTTTAAAATTTGATCCACGCGAACGCCATGAAAGACCCATATCAGGCAAACGAGAGCTACTACATAGCCGAGTGCCGATTTAATCCACCGTGACAGGGACTTGTCGGGTGGCGTGGGAATTGAATTTAACGGGACATTTCTCTGATCCATTCCATACCCTCATGCAAAGCGCGGAAAAATTCATCCGCGTTGCCATCAAATCGGTGGTTTCGAGATTCGATAAGTAAAAAACGCTTTGGCTCTCTCGCATTAGAAAACAATTTCCTTGCCATTTCCACTGAAACGTACTCATCATGACTCGATTGAACCATTAGGATGGGCAGAGGAGAAACCTTAGGCAAAAAGTCAGCACTCTCGAATGTCGGTTCATTAGGCATTTTCTTTGTAACATAAGTAATATCGTCCAACAAGCGCCCCCCAAGAACACCGGACTTCGACAAACCGATAGACACCAGACCGCTAAACGACTTTTTGTTCTCGTTCGAAGCGGCAGCGAGAAGGCACAAACCCGCTCCCTCTGAATGACCCATAAGGATGACCTTTTCGTCTGCTTTTTGAGTTATCCAATCAGTAATCCTTTGGAAATCGGACATAACGTCGATTGCTTTAAGGATTGAACTACCAGTAAAACTCTCCAGATAACGTTTTGTATCCAGCCCATACACGTCGTATCCCCATGAAGCGACGCTCTTGGCGACTGTAACGGCAAATCCACGCCATCCACCATCTCCAGAAGCAAACAGAACCTTAGAGTCAGGGTGCTTTAATTGTCCTTTAGCGGGATAGAAATAAATGTCCTGACGCTCGCCGCGAATCATAATTGTATTTTTTCCCGCACTGGGGCTTTGGGCAATCACAATAGCAGACAGAAATAGCGCCGGAGAAAAAATACAAAAGAAAGAGAAATTATACACGTTTTACCTCTATCAATGCTGAATTTCAGCAGTTAAAACTACGCCCCCGATAGGTCCAGGACATATACTGATTAGTTTCAAAGAAACTAATCAGTATCCTTCATATCGTACTCGTTTTTATTCAGCTCGGAGACTTTGGTTATGGCAAACGCCAATTTGGGTAAATCCAGCACGTTTCTATAGACCGCATATCTTGGCTCCCAGAAGCTTGCGAATTTCGCTTTGTACTGTCTGAGCCCCCTGAAACTGAAGAGAAAATTTAAATGCTGAAAGAAATAATGCACGGCTTTTTCTTCTACCGAGGCTCCTTCTCTTTCTTGAAAACCAGACATAGGAGCCATACCCAGATTAAAGCGCTCAAAGCCCTTCTCTCGATTGTATAGAAAGAGCTTCACAAAAAGGTAGTCCATAACCCCATTAGGAATCTCCGCCCGCCGCCTCATCAGATCAACCGTAGCCTCTCCCTTGCGATACGAGGGAACAATATTTACAAACGCGAGAATCTTGCCGTCCTTATCCGCAGCGGCAAAAAGAGGTGTGGATCTGACGTAGTCCGGCTCAAACATTCCAAGCGTAAATCCGCGCTCCCGGCGTCCCGGAATCCGCAACCATTCATTGGAGACCTCCTCTACCCGCAAAAAAACATCCTCAGGGATAGGAGGCTCATACCGGACGACATAGACACCCAGCTTTTCCATCTGATTGATGCTGTGCCGGAATTCCTTCATAGCCTTCCCCTGGAGTGTAAACCGAGTCAGGTCAACTATGGCGTCGTCTCCGATTTTCAATTTTCTAAAACCCAACTGTCTGTATATAGGCAGAAAGTCAGGCAGTGTCTGGTAAAACGCAAGCCCCCAATCATTCTCCTTACAAAACTCCATGAATCTTCGAACCGTCCCTTCAATCTCCTCTTTCGGGCCTACGGGGTCGGCAAGAACCACTGCAAAACTTCCCCCAACATGGTAAGAGAGAAAGCACCTCTGAGACGGCGAAAAAAAATAGGATTTATCAGGCCAGAGCTTGAAATAATCGAGAGACGAGCGTGCATACTTGAGGGCTATATTGGTTGCAATGGCGCGCTCGCGAGGAAGTGTCCTGAACCTATAGATAACCGGGCGAAACAGGGCGAACCCGGAATAGACTATTGTGGTGATTGTCATTAAATAGAGAGAATTCACAAACCAATGAGCGTGGCGTGTGCGCGGAACAATTTGCGGGTCACCCACAAGAGAGAAAAATAGCAACGTTCTATGTATGGAATCGCTAAAGGCGAAATTAATGCCAAACTCTTTCGGGTCAAGAAACCAGAATCCGGCGACTCCATAGGCAAGCGCCACAATTACAGCTATGCCGAGACGGACTAGCCCCCAACGCAAGTCCGGAATACTGCTCTTTACAGTAAAACTCTTTCGGGTCAGAAATAGCACAATGAGCAAAAACAATGAGAAAAGTGCCTCTTCATAGTCGAGTCCCTTTGTCAGGTGAAAAACGACCGACAAACATGAAAGCAGAAACACGCTCTGGAAGGCCCGCTTTTTCCGTTTATATATGTTGATAGAGGAGATAATAAGCGCAAACCCAATGAGCAGGGTAAAAAACCGGGAAAGATGGACAATATGAAGATGGAGAAATTCAATCGGGAATACTTCCCGGAATAACGACTGCCGCTCTGGCAAACCCGGGTCAATTACAGAGAAGATATTAATCAATCCGCTTCCCAGCGTAACCAGCGTAACCATCCAAACTAAAATAGACCTCGTCCTTATATTAAAAGCCTTGAACGATCTTTGTCCCATTCCAAGAGAATCGTGAACAACTCTATACAATTTTTATTTCCCGCGCCCGATAATTTTACAGTTAATTATACCTAGATTAATGCTGAGTTTTGTTCAAGCCCAGAGCCTATGATATTATATTCCACCTGCTATCCTGATTTTATCAAAAATGCTCATGCTCGAAGGTCTAAAGATCTTAGATTTAACCAGACTCATCCCCGGCGGATACGCTACGCTAATCCTTGCCGATCTGGGAGGAGAGGTTTTAAAAATTGAAGATATGGAATCGGGAGACTATGCGCGCTGGATGGAGCCATCCGTTGCAGGATACGGCATCTATTTCCATGCGCTAAATAGAAATAAAAAGAGTATAAAGCTAAACCTAAAGACCGAAGATGGAAAGAGGATATTTAAGAAGCTCGTAGAAAACGGATATGACATTATAATAGAGAGTTTCAGACCCGGGGTTATGGATAGACTTGGTATAGGGTACAACGCCCTTAGAGAAATAAACCCCGGAGTGATATATTGCGCAATAAGCGGCTATGGACAGAACGGTCCTAAAAAAGATAAAGCCCTCCATGACCTAAACTGCATGGCCGTCTCTGGTATCCTCAGCGTAACGGGAGAAGATTCCCTTCCAATTCCGGGGATTGCCGATACATCAAGTGCCCTTTTTTCCGTAATCGCAATCCTCAGCGCCCACATTGCGCGCCAAAAGAGCGGTCAGGGCCGGTTTATGGACGTTTCTATGACAGAGGGAGTCATAAGTCTTTTTTCATTTCATCTTCTCAAATACCTTGTTGATGGGAAAATACCAGAACCAGGAAATACGGACTTTACGGGGAGGTTTCCATGCTACGGGATTTACGAAACTGAAGATGGCAAATACGTGTCGCTTGCCGCGCTTGAAGAAAAGTTCTGGAAGAATTTCTGCCTCGTATCCGAAAGAGAAGACTTAGTTCAAAAACAATATGACGAAAGCGATAAAACTAAAAAAGAGGTTGAAGGCGTGTTTAAATCAAAAACTCGAATGCAATGGGAAGAGGCTTCAGAAAGGATTGATCTCTGCCTTGAGCCTGTACTTAACTTTAAAGAAGCCACAGAGCATCCGCAATTAAAGAATCGGAATCTCTTTTTTGAGATAAAACACCAAAACCAAAGAATTCCACATGTGAGGATGCCTTTTTTGATGTCGGGATTAGAAGAGACACCCCGAAATCCGGCTCCTCTCTGGGGTGAGCATACAGAAGAGGTTTTAATTTCCCTCGGGATTGATAAAGAGGAGATCAAATCCCTGAAAGAAAAGGGAGTGATAGGGTAAAAAAAATGAATTATGTAGATATTGATTCGCTCTGTAGCGTATTGCAATATGCCCTTACCACAATGACATCCTTGAATAGCAATCTTTTGATTTCATAAATCTCCTACTCTGAGTTGAGTGTCTGCGTTTTTCCAGGCGGCTTCAAATTCTCCTTGAACTAATTGGGCATGGTACTCCTTCCCCTGCTTTTTTAAGCTCTCAATTAGACCAAAGAGCGAGCGTCCATTTCTTGGATTCCTTTCAAGATCAGCGCGAAAAACCCTCTCGGCTTCGGCGTAATCACCGTTTAAGATAAGCACCCCGCCCAGCGACTCTCTCACCGGGATATACCAGCCGGGCGGTTCATCGTAATTTAGAGCATCTTGCGCTTCCACACCACTTTTTAAAAACTGAATTGTAGATTTGTTGTCGTGCTTAGCCATCACAATTCTGGTGTCAAGAAGGCTTTCGGCAACTTTCAAAATATTGGTTGCGCTATTTAGAGGACCAAACATCGCATCCGCAGGAATTGTGTTTGCAGCAGTTACAAGAACTTTTCGTTCACTTTCCGCATTCTTAATCTTGCCTTTAGCCGCATAAGCCATACCGCGAGCGAAATGCCACAACGCATTTGTTATTGGCATTTCAGCAGCAGGTTCAGGTGATTTTAATATATCATCCCACTGATTAAAGCGGACAAGAACAAGAGTCGAAGTAGGCATAAAGAACTCAAGCATAGATACTTCTTTAACGTGTGGGCCGACATGAGCCTCAAGCTGATCAGCCGCCTTCTTCGCATCCCTAAATCGTCCTTCCATGCTATAAGCTACAGCCAGAAAATGGAGGTTGTGGCTGTAATAAGCCAAAGGATAAAAGCCTTCTGCACCGGTGCTCTTGATATATATCTCATCAGCACTAGCCCCCGCTTCATTGGCCTGCGCGGCAGATTCGTAATCGCCTGTTCTCATATAAATGTGAGCGGGCATGTGGACGAGATGCCCTGCCGCGGGCGCCAGGGTTTTAAGCCTCTCAGCGCTGGGAATGGCCCGCCCCGGATGCGGCGATGCCTCAACTGCATGGATGTAATAGTGATTGGCGCCGATATGATAAGGATTGCGTTTGAGAACGGATTCAAGCACAGAAACAATTTCTTCCGTACCTTCCGCCGGTGTTCCATCTTTATTCCAGAGCTGCCACGGACGTAAATCCATTGCGCTTTCCGCATAGAGCGTAGTCGCATCAAGATCATCGGGATAACGCTTGACAAGTTCTCCCATTGCGTTTTTGTAATCAACCGCGAGTTTTTTTAAGTCGGCTTTAGGGTCAATCGAATAGCGCTTTGCGAGCGCCTTGATGTATGCGCGTTCTTGTTCCGGCGCATTTGCCGATAGTTCCAGAGCCTTCTGGACGGCTTCGTAAGCGGCTTTCTCGCGTTCCGGGTCCACGTCCAGATTAATATTGGGTCCAAGCGCCAGAGCCATTCCCCAATATGCCATAGCCAACTCGGGATCGAGTTCAGCCGAGCGTCGAAACGAGCGGACTGCCTCGTCATGATTAAATGCGAAAATCAAAGTAAATCCCTGATCAAAAAAACGCTGAGCCTCAGGGTTTTTGGTCGAAACCGGGTGGTGATGATTTCCTAATCCCGACATCAATAAAGCGGGCTCCGTATTCGCAGAAGGACGATTCTGCCCGACAGCTTGGGCAAAAGCCGACCCGCCCAGTATGCAAACCACCACTAAAGAATTGAATAAGCTCCTATTTAAGAACCTCGCGATGGCCGTAATAACATAGATTAGGTTTTTCACTATTAATTCTCCTTTTTGTGTTTATTTAAGTGGTACTCCGGCTTCTGTGAAAAAACATTGTAGGTAAAATTTTCAA
>JBLNAE010000114.1:0-17377 GCA_050259195.1 Ignavibacteriales bacterium | reverse complement strand
AGACAATAAAGCTGTTAAAAGATAATCTATCAGATGAAGAGATTATAAAGCTATATGCTTCTATAGGTTACGGGGAGGAGGCTCAAAAACTCTTCTCTTAGTTCTGTCCAGTTTTCAGATTCAAATGCTGCGTAATATATTATTTTTGAAGGCTTACCATCTATTTCCAGCGTTCGGGTAAAACAAGTAACGCTATCAGTAAGATACGTGCGGTCACAAAAATACTCGCTACCATTAGGTGTTTTTTGTAGAGAAACGTCATTCCCCATATCGGTGTGAACATGAGAACAGCCTGTCGTATCTCCCTGTGAGCATTGACCATTTTGATTATTCTCAGGTTTGTTCTCACCCCCGTCTCGACTCAGACTATGAGAACAGGGAACGGGGTCGTGTTCGTGTTCCTGTGTTCTCGACTGTTCTTTGATTCCTTTTTCATCTGAGAACACCTCTAACCCCCCATAATGATTAGATTTTTCTTCACCCTGTTCCTGAGTTCTCAACTTTTTAAGTATTGATAGGACTCTCTTTTTTTGAAATAGATAAATAGTCTCCAGCTTGCCATCAATTCTTCGTCTGTCCTTATCCTCTATTAAATCATATTTGCCAAGGACCTGTCCTAGCCATTGTGGGGTAGGATACTTATCTGATTCTGGAAGTACCACCCTAACTTGACTACAGAGGGTAGTACCAAGTAACTTTATTTCATCATCCGATTCCTTTAATTTCCCCTTAAATTCGCCTCCGTATAGATGACCAATATACTCACCCTCGCAAAAATCGTTTAATACCTCAAATAATGCACCCTCCCACTCGCCGATTTCCGCTTGTTGCGTCCTTACCATTAATTTTAAGAACCGTTGTTCAATCTCCTTAACCTCTCCCTGAGGAACATCATCAAATAATAAAACCGTATAAATGGGTCTCCACAGCTCAGAAACACGACCAGTGAATTTCTTTGCTTCTCTTGAAATATCCAAAAACTCTTTCCAGCGTGTTAAAAGAAGGCGGTAGAGCATATCTCTAATCGCCAACCAATCCTCACTCCAGGGCTCAGGTTCGGGATAGGATTTGTCCGTCCGGACCATAGGGATACTTGCACATCGGTCTAGGATGTCAGGGTCTATGTTTTTCTTAGACCCAAACGCTTTGGGTCCATACGACGAGAATTCTAAGACCTTTCTCAAACTCTTATCATGTAAAACGATTCTTCTTTTTCCCCCCTCACGTTTGTATGAATCTGCGATGATTCCGACAATTTCCTGATTGTTGTGGGAACTCCCTAACATTTCTGCCTGGTCCAGGCACATCACTCCCCGAAGTCCATCAATGGTGTCGCACATTGAAGCGACACTTAGTCCTTTGATTTTGTTAGCATTCAAACACAGGAACTTTAGAACCTCCAGTGCTTGAGATTTTCCGCTACCCTTACCCCCATAGAACAAAAGAAAAGGAAATGCACGGTAACCTAAATAGAACCAAGTTGCTATAATCCATGCTCCAACTAACCCGTAGTCCGATTCACTTTGGAAATCTAAATACTTTTTTAGAATTTCTTTTATCTTGTTATAAATTCCCTTTGGAGGTGAAGCGGGAGTACCCAAAAAATCATTCAATTTTTTCGTAGACCACACATCGTCAAGACGCATAAGAGGACTCTTGGGCTTCTCAATGTAATAAGTCATTCCGTTTAGCTCAAATTGAAGCTCCTCCACCTTCTGAACTGTTGTTCCATCAGAAACCAAGAAAATTTCTCTCTCATCAATTCTGCTTCCTACTCGAACATGGACGCGAAAACCTAATGTTAAAACGCCCGGTGTGATATCAAAGCTAGGATGTAGCAGTTTCAAATTCTCTAACATCTCCTCTTTCTTATTCTGGGGTTTTTGTCTCTCCCTTTCGGCCTCAACCTGCCTCCGGATTTCCTCAAACTCCTCCCGGAGAGTTCCTTTGTTAATTTGGAATCTATCTTTGATTAATTCAAACGTTAAATCGAGCTCCATAGGGCCTGCCTGTCTTACTGCGAGCCTTCTCATAATGGGACGTAACGAAGGTATCAACTCAATTTTCTTAACTTCCTCAGGAACCTGCACCAACTGATACTCTGTAAGGGACATGGAGCTCTTCAGAAGTCCTTCAAATGCTTCACGCTCATTGGGAATCCTTGCTCTTAAGAAGTCCGCGGCATCGACTTTATCTACCTCAGGGGCTCGGGGAATAGTTATGATTTGAACATTCTTTCCCATATCCTCTAACGTTTCAGCCGTGGCTAACGCTCCTTCTTCACCTCTTTTATTTTTTTCATTGTCATAGCAGATGTAGATTAGGGGAACGTTCTTGGTTAACTTCTCAAGACGCAAGAGTGCCCCTTCGTTAACTCTCGTTGCAGCGGGTGAAATACAGTCAAAGCCAGTCTGGTGGATTACAATGCAGTCTACAATACCCTCGGTGATGATTATGGGCTTTGCTCTTCTTAATGCATCCTCATTGTAAAAGTAATCGTTACTTAGGGTCTTAGAGACATAGGGTCTATTCTCGGACCAGAGAGGAAGCTTTTTATATTTGGCTGCCTCCGATGGGGTGCTGGCGGTTTCACCTTCAAACCTGCGTCCAATCATGTAGTTACAGATGCCGTCACGCCAGAATGGGAATACAATACGCCCTTGAAAGAATTCGGTGACTCCTTGTATTGTCTTAAGAAGGAGTCCAGTCTTGAGGATATCCTCTAACTTAAAACCTTTACCTATAAGGTATCTGTCCACCTGAGCATCTAAGGGAGCCCAACCTATTTTGAAGTGTTCAATCGTAGATTCATTAATCCCTCGCTCATTTGTTAAATACTCCATAAGCCTGGGATTTTCCCGAAGTATGCTGCGGTAGTACAAGGCTGCTTCCGTTAGTATCTTTTCTACTAATCGCCTTTCCTCCAATTTTCCCCTACTGTCAGTTGAAAACTCTGGTAGGTGAATTCCGTACCGTTTAGCCAGAGATAAAGCTGCTTCGAACGGTGGAAGACCACTGAAGTGAGTTTCTATGTCTATAATGTCCGCAAACTTCCTGCATCCGAAGCAATAGCCATGTCTGTCGTAATTGTGGAACGAAGGCGTCTTTTCGTCATGAAAGGGACAAAGGGCTTTTCCACCTGAGTCAAATTCGATTCCATGGTCTTTAGTCACCTCCTCGAAGGTTATGGAATTCTTAATGAGTTCGAATACGTTCATTGCTTAGTCTCCCCTTTAATTGAGCTTCTTAACCTCTCCTGGATTTGTCTATCAAGGTCCTGAATCAGGTCACGGATTTTAAAGTACAAATCATGTCCCTCGGCATGGGTCTCTGCGGGACCTACAATCTGAACGCAATTTAACCCATCCCTATCAAGGACAATGTGAAGAACAGCATTTTTTGGCTCATATAGAGGAATACGTGACAAATAAGAAAAGTCCGACTGCTCTTTTTGAAATTATTTTTTAGAAATAGAAAGGGTGTACTTCGCAGTGGGTTTTAAAAATGGGTCATTTTATTGGAGCAGCTCCCGAATAATTGGAAGCTCTTTCTCCACCCGTTTTCGGGCTCTACGAATCACATCTTCATCAAACCCCGTTGCTTGAGCAATTTCTCTGTGTGTAAATTTTAATGCTTCGCTATCTCGATTTGCTAGGACGTAATCAATATAAGCTTTGACTGCAGGGGAGTTCCGGAATCTTGTTTCCTTCGACTCTCTCAGCATTGTTATTGCTACATCTTCTGCTTCTGTCCGCATATACGTAACTAATTCGTCTTTCCCATCCGGTGTGGGGATATATTTTTCACGGATAACTCCTTTTTCACCCTTTTCTTTGGCAGATACAATAGAACGAGGAGTCTTGAAATTGAAGAATGGTTGCAATTCTTTAATTTTAATTTTCTCAATTTCGTCCTTACTCTTCCCCTTCTTTCGTAACCTTTCCTCTACCTTCCGTAACCTTGGGTAATAAGCAACTAGCTCATCTATTGCATCTTCCCATACTCGGTGAGGAAGGTATCTCCATTCCTCATCATCCTTATCCTTATCATCCTTCCCAGCAGACTCTATTATTTCAACCTCAGAGAGGTTGGCATACTTTTTATCACAATTTCTAATTAAGATTTCATAAAAGATTCCTCCAACTCTTTCATAATCCGCTCTACATTACTTCCCCAGATTTCATAGTCGAAGAATCCTGTAATATAATTTCCCGGATTTTCTGCTTCTTCAATTATTTCCCAAAGGTCTGTCGAAGGGAACATACGGTAAAGTATTCGGTTACAACTTCTGGTTGTTTCAATAGCTGGGTCCTGTGGATACTCTTTGATAAAAAGATTAACTAGGGGATTTTTACACTTTCGTTCTGGGCATAAATGTGCCAGCATAAGGTCGTGCATAAAAAATTTAATGTACTCTGTTGTGTTGACGTTGTTCATGATTTGGCTCCTGATTATTCTCAATCTTTACCTCTATAGAGAGAATACGTGACATTGTCGAAAAGTCCGACCTCTTAGAATTTTTATTTTTAATGCTACCTGATTTACCACTTGGTCCCAAGTCATCGGAGCATCTTTTATCTTCCTAATAGCCAGTTATCACTCGTTTTTTTTTATGCCCTATCTGTCGCCCATATACCGCGTCAGAACTTAAGAGGCTGAATACCTCCGCCTTAATTCCAACCCAAAATAGGTGTGATTGTTAATCGAATGTGGTAATTTATTATCATATCATATAAAGAGAGGAGGTAAACAAAATGAGGCTACTTAAAATTTTTCAAAGGAGATTTAGAGCATTATTAATCCTTATGGGCATAGCAGCTATGTTTACGCCCGGAATTTTCAGATGTTCCACCGATGTAGAGCCACACGGCAATAGCGGTCGCAATTCTATAGTACTGAATAGATAAATTTTGAGTAGTACGGGATTTAAACTGAACTTTTATATAATGACATTAGGTTAGTATCGCTTGGGCTTTTTGCTCATTTTTTCCAGAAACTTTTTGGGTCTATTCTCTCACCCTCAGGGGTGATTATATATGCCTGATTGTTCATTGTCGCCATGTGTATCTCAGCAATTCTGCCATCGTCAAACTTTACCCCATAGGCCTTGCCCACCATTTTGGGGATGCCACCAAGAATTGTGCCCTTTAATCCGGGGGCAAATTCCTGATCACCCGATTTAATTCTGAGTTTTACCTCAAACCTCGTGCCCGGTTGATACATTTGTTTTATACCCCTGCTAGCCGCTGAGCACGAGCATATCCTCTATCGGTCGGAATGGTTGCCTTCTCAATCTTGGTCCCAGAAAAGGCTTGAATCCTCTTTAATTCACTATACTCCCAGTGGGTTACAAATGTAATAGCCGCTCCCTCTTTCCCGGCTCTGCCTGTTCTGCCAATTCTGTGGACATAGCTCTCGGCATCCTGAGGGATGTCATAATTGACGACATGAGTTATGCCTTCTATATCAAGCCCCCTTGCCGCAACATCTGTAGCAACCAAAATGTCAACCTTACCCATTCTGAAGAGTCTCATGACCCTATCGCGTTCATTTTGAGAGCAGTTTCCATGAATCGCCCTGACGTTATATCCCCTGGCCCTAAGCGCAGCGGCTAGGTCATCAACCCCGGCCTTCGTCCTTCTAAAGATGAGAAATACGCCCTCTTTTTCCAAATCAATCAACCTAGTCAGGGCACTCAGCTTATCGAACTCCGTGACCTCAAAGAACATCTGCTTAATCTGGGGAACCGTAAGCGTATCTTTAGAAACCATTATCTCGACAGGGTCTTTCATATACCGCTTCGCCAGCCATGCAATCTGGGATGGAATAGTTGCAGAAAACATCATCTTTTGGCACACACCTGGAATCTGCGCAAGTATAAACTTCATATCATCAATAAAGCCCATATCAAGCATACGGTCTGCCTCATCGAGGACGGCAAAATGGACGGATTTGAGGCTCAATGTCCCCCGCCTTATGTGGTCAATGACCCTTCCCGGCGTTCCAACCACAACGTGCACCCCCTTCCTAAGCTGCCCCAACTGTTTTTCAATAGGCTGACCGCCGTAAACCGGGAGGACGGATATTTGCCTATACCTTCCGACCTTCTCAATCTCTTTAGCCACCTGCACCGCAAGCTCTCTTGTTGGAGTAAGGACTATCGCTTGAACCGTCTTTTCCGAGGGTTCAATCTTCTCCACCATAGGAATTCCGAAGGCAAGGGTTTTCCCCGTTCCTGTCTGAGCCTGACCTATTATATCTCTGCCGTTTAAGGCGTATGGAATTGATTTTTCCTGAATCGGAGTTGGAATGCTAAACCCCATATCCCTTATAGCTCTGCTGACGCCATCTGATAGACTAAACTCTTCAAACTTCAAATTTTAAATCTCCTCGTCAATCTAAAATTGACATTAATTTTTATTTTTGAGTTTTTTCAGTTATTCGTCATAGGAGGGTAAAGTTGGCTTTTCATAAAAAAGATAGCTACTTACCTTCTAAACCGAAACTTAAATTACCCAATTAGTAGAAATTTTACACGTAAAACTGAAATCTGGCAAATTACCATTAGGTTTTTCTAAAATCGTCAGGTATGCGTTTTACCGCTTCTCCTATTATCTCAAGTCGCCTTAAAACCGCATGCCGAAGCTGAATATTATTTCAGTATCTCCTCAATCTGCCTTTTAAGCTCTGGTATCTTATTCTTGATAATGTCCCAAAAGGATGTGTCTGAGGAATGGCTCAGCTCTTTTCAACAATATTCGGCCTCTTTCAACACATACGGTTTTATATAGGGGCTAATCATTTCATTTGTGAGAAGTTCCACCGTTTTATCAAGTGTATTTTCTAGAAACGATTTCAGGTTTTCGTAGTTATCCGTGTATCCGTCAAAATCCTTGCCAAAAGCATCTCGTTCAAACTCAACAAGCAAGTCAATATCACTGTCTTCTCTCTGTTCTTCCCTTACATAAGAACCAAAGAGCGCTATGGATTTTACGTTGTATTTCTTAAGGATTTCTTTGTTTTCTACCAAGATTTTCTTAATGTCTTCTTTTTTCATATCAAATTCCCGATCTTAACACTGAAATTTTGAAAAATCAATCAAGAAACCATCTGGAATTCCACTAATTCTTGAACCCTTTGCACCTATCTTTCGTTTATAGTCTATATAAACAACGTCATCGCCAAAAATATATTTTTTATTCTTAATAGTAGCAACACCTAATTCTTCTTCGTCATCAAATGCTGTTTCTTCAAAAGGTTTATTACCAATCAATATATATGCCATGTGAATTAAATCTCCCTTAACCTTTTAATTTGTTCTGCTTGATTTTAAAATTCCTGTCAACTTGTCCACTCATGTATGAACTTCTCTTCTAATGCAATTATCTCACTTCAAATAATCTTTTGTCAATGTGTCTATTGGGAATAGTATTTTACAGAAACAGGAGATGCTCCCGACTTGGAATTTCTTAATTTCCGATCTTTATAGTTAACCTAAATACTCTAATTCAGGTATCATCTAGAATTCAAATTAAAGAGGAGTTCCCATGAGTCCTCGATTCGTCGTTCATGAGCATGATGCATCACGCCTTCATTATGACTTCCGTCTGGAAATGGAGGGAGTTCTTCGTTCATGGGCTATTCCTAAGGGGCCTTCTATGGATGCGGCGGAGAAGCGGCTGGCTATTCTAGTGGAAGACCACCCCTTAGAATACATTGATTTTGAAGGGATTATACCGGAGGGGATGTATGGAGCAGGAGCAGTAGCGGTTTGGGATAATGGAAACTATGATCTACTTGAAGAGAAAAAGGATAAAATCAGCTTCTTTCTTAAAGGGAAAAAGCTTACAGGCAATTTCTCATTGGTTCGCCTCAAGGGAAAGGAAAAAGAGTGGTTCCTTATAAAGCAGAAGGATGAATACGCTCAAAGTGGTTGGAAACTCAAGACAAGCCTTACGCCGGAGAAAAGAGCCAGGCTTAGGAAACAAATCCCTCCATGCGGCACATCGTAATCTAATTTGTAGTTCATCCATTTTATTTGATAGGTAAATTTCTGTATCTGGCAGACGTCTCATCAACGCTAACTACGATCCCTTCTTTTAACTCCTTTTCCATAATCTACGTCTTGAGAATGTCCAACCCAATTTTGTAGCAAGTCGAATCATTGAAGTTGTATCTGAGTATGGCACTTGGCTTTTCATATCCGCTCACTGCCAATGCCATTGAAAAATCAAGGTCTTGTGTGATTACAACTTTATCATGCTCTAGCGCATAGGTAAGAATTTCTATATCTTTGCTTTTCCTATCCATTACATCAGAAACTCGGATGACATTACATCCCAATTTTTTGAGTCGGTCTACGGTCAGAGGAGATATATTCATATCGGCAAGAAATTCAAGCTCAGGCACCTGCGACTCCTTTCAACGGAATAGGTTTTGCCTTTTCGGAAGAGAGCCAGGCTGCATATTTTAATGCCTGTCTAATATCTTCTTCTTCAAGTTCTGGATAGGCTTTCAAAATTTCTTGTGTTGTCATCCCGCTGGCGATTTGCTTGAGGATGATCGAAACCGTTATTCTCATTCCTCGAATAGTTGGTTGGCCGAGGCAAATTTCTGGATCAATAGTTATTCGATCTAATTCCTTCATAATCTGTTTCCTCTTCTCAATCCATTATCTCACCTCAAATAATCCATCGTCAACGATGGTTATGAGGTTATGATACAAGTGATAACGAAAAAACTAACCTCTAGTTTTCTTCTCTTTCTTCTCAAAAATTATCCTGAGCGTTCCATCCTGGAACTTGGCTTCTTTGACGGAAAGCCCGGCTAAGAACCTTGGCAGGAAGAGGTTACGGCGGTGATTTCCAATTTGAATGGTAAGCTCATCTGCGGTTTGAAAGAGGTTGATTTTCTCCCTGGAGACAAAAGGGAGTTTTAAATGCAACTGGTATGCTCCTTCCTCTTTTACAATTTCATACGGCTTGCCCCTAAAGAAGATTTCAGTGGGGTCTTTTTGAGAAAAGAGTATTCGACCAAATTTTTCAAGGGAGCTTACACCAAAAACCTCCTTGGAGAAAAGAGGCGCTTCAAATGCAGGAATAGGGCTGAAGAGTTCATCCACCTCTTCTCTGTAGCCTTCCTGGTACTTTTTCCATTCCTCAAAGAACGGAGCGTCTATCTCTTCGGGCATGATTCTATTGATTATGACCGAATCCACCGGATAATTGTATAAATTCAGGTAAGTATAGGCCCTCTGAGTCTCTTTAATCACCATCTTCTCTAGATTGAGAACAAGACGGATTGATGTAACTTCCGGGTCTGCAAAGACCTTGTGTATTGAGTCGAGTTTCTTAAAAAGCTCTTCTATGGCATCATAGGTGTGCTCTTCGGGGAGGGGCATCTCCGACACGACCTTCATCGCCGGTCTTATGAGCTTGACCACCTTTCTCTCAATAGGGAATATCTTTACTATCCACCACCGGGCTACATCGGGAAGGGAGAGCAATCTCAAAGTCTCCCCGGTCGGGGCGCTATCTACTATAATAACATCGTATGATCTTCTCTGTAGATGTTGTTGAACCCAGAGAAAACAGGCGACCTCTTCCATTCCCGGAATTACGCTAAACTCTTCGGTTAAAATCTCATCCACCTTCATCCAACTGAGGAGGGATTGCAGATATTCCATCAGCTTTCCCCAGTATTTTTCTACGGAATAATAAACATCTACCTCCTGAGCATAAAGATTGGGCATTATTTCTTTCGGCTCGGGACCCAGTTCCATATCAAAGGAATCTCCCAGGCTGTGGGCGGGGTCTGTAGAGATAACCAGCGCTCTATACCCCATCTTCGCCGCTAAAATTCCAGTAGCGGCAGCCGTCGTGGTTTTGCCGACTCCTCCCTTTCCCGTGTATAAGATTATTCTCTTTGCCATGTTATCTTGTCCCTCTATAGTGTAACCAAATATTTGTTATATAATATTTTAGATTGACTACTCATAATATTAAACCTGAAAGAGGGCAAAATGAAGCGCATAATAATAAAAGCCTTAATAATGCTTATTCTCCTGTATAGAATCGGAAAAGCCGAAGAGGCGGGAACGAAAAACCTCATGATTTTGCACCCGGAGCAATATATTAAGGTCACAGACTGGTCATTTTATGTAGCGTCTAGGGTAGCAATAATTCATCATGTCACAATTGAAAACACAGGCGACGTACCGTATAAAGACGTCGAAGTGAGGGTGCTCTACTACTCAATGTCTTATTCCAACTACGGAACGCAAGTAAGCGGAGAAACCGGGATTCTACACGTGACATTACCTCCCCACACCAAGAAAACATATCTCGAAGGGGGAGCCGTTTTAGGGTCAGGCTCTACTCTCTTTTACGCAGATAATTTGGAAGTCCTAGGGGCCGTTCCCCTTACGGATGAGAAGCAACCAATCAAAAAATCCCCCAAGCTCGAATTATAGCCATTATTGAATCCAGCCGCACAAGCTACAAAGCACCCGCAATAACCAATATTACCCTCTTGTGTCCGCTAAAGGGCAGAGAAAATTCTTTAGATTCTAAAAGTTCAACGTTTCGGCCTGTCTTATCTTTTGCCTCGTCCCATTCTTCCAGTCCCTTTTTTCCCCTCATAAGTATGATTCTTCCACCTTCTCTAAGGTAGGGAATGCTGAGTTCTATTAGTTTTTCAATCTTGCCTACAGCCCTCGATACGACAAAATCAAAATAGGCTCTTGGAACTTCATCAATAACATTCTCAGCTCTGCCGGAGACGGCTCTAATCCCTTTAAACCCCAGACTTCTAATTACATCACGCATAAAAAAAACCTTTTTATGCACCGAATCGAGCAGTGTAATTTCCAAAGACGGTCTTACAATCTTGAGCGGAATACCGGGAAAACCTGCGCCTGAGCCTATATCGAGCAATTTTGAGTTTTCCGGAACAAATGGAACAACCGTAATGGAATCGAGGAAATGGTTCACTACAATCTGCTCTTCGTCCTCGGTTCCGATAAGATTTATCCTCTCATTCCAGAATTTAACCTTCTCTAAATATTCAAGAAAAAGAGATGCCTGTCCGGATGTCAGCCGAATGCCTAGTTCCCTGGCTCCCTTTATTAAAATCCCTTCCGCCTGTAGTGAGCCATGTCGAATTACATTCATCCGAGGGTCCTGATTGATATCGGGTGGTTTATTACTATCTCTGCCCTGCCCTTATACATCCTTACCTTTCCTATCACCTCAACCGGCCTACCCACGTAATATGTCTCAGGATTTATGCCGAAGAACCTAAAATTCTTCCGCATCTATAAGTTTACCTCATAATTTCAGTTAGTTAGGTTCTTCTAATTTTTCACTGGTGGTGAAATTGGTAGCAAAAGTTTTATAATTTGCTAAATCTTCCATAGCCTTTTTGATTGAATTCTTCGGGTGAATGTATCTCATACTCATAGCTATACTTGAATGGCCTAGAACTTTGGAGATGGCGCCTACATCATAGCCGATTTCAGCTAATCTAGTTCCGCAAGTATGCCTTAGATCGTGAAATCTCAGTCCTCGAATCCCTAGCTTTGCACACAGCCTTGTGAACCGATCCCCTATCCCACTCTCACTTAACGCCATAGCGTCAGGAAATACGTATTCGCTTTTGCCACTTCTTAGCTTAGCTTCCAGAAGAACTTTTCTAATAGTATTACATATATGTGCGATATGTATTTTCTTGTTCTTCGAATAAACCGATTCCACAGTAATTGTATTGGAGTTAAGATCCACACACTTCCAGGTTAAGGTCCTAATTGAGTTCAACCTAAGTCCTGTAAGTATCGCGATCTGAATCATGCTCTTTATTGGCTCTTCGGCGTTATTTAGTAATAAATCCTCCTCTTCAATGGTCAGGATTCTAGTCCTCTGGTTGTTTACTGGCAGAAGCCCAGCGATGGATACAGGGTTGTTAGCATAGAATTTGTTACACCGTTTGGCATAGTTGAAAAGGTGGCGGACAAACGCTAATTGCCTATTAATGGTTGCAGGCTTCTTACCCACTTGAGTTTTAAGACGTTTATAGTCCTCCACATCTGCTGAGGTAATCTCTACTAATTTTTTAGACCCAAAGAACTTGGCAAAGCTCTCTACCGAAGTTTTAGCAACTCTCCAGGCCCTGTTCTGTTTTATATCCCTCAGATATGAGATAAACTCAGGAATATAATCACTGAAAGTAGGCGCATCCCGCATTAAATCCCACTGGCCCAGTTTGACCTTACGTTTTAATTCTTGCTCTACTTGCCTGGCCATAGCCTTAGTTACTATTCCCTTCTTACCTACAGATCGCTTTAGCTTCTTTCCATTAGGCAAGGGAATCTCTGCATACCAATAGCTGTTTCTTTCATATACTGACATGGTTATTTACCTCCTTTCTTTGGTTTAGTTCCTTGTATGTTCTTAACTCCTATACTACAGTAATATTCGTCAGCTCCTACTCCTTTAAATCCCCAATTTCTAGTAAGGTTGTGCGCTTGCTCTTCGCAATCTTCTAGCGTTTCCCCCAATCTGTCATGCTCCAGCCAGGCATGGGCAATTTCGTGAGCAATAACACTTTGGGCGTTTTTCTCAGATTTGATTAAGTTATCATCGAGAAGGATAATCCACTTATTTTTTGACTTCTTCTCAAGAAAATGCCCTCCTATTCTTCCGGGCAAAGTGATGCCATTAATACCTTTCCCAACGGAGATGAAGCGACACCTCTCACATGAGAATTCGCTAATCTCATAAGGTAAACGAACTATTGTTTCGATAATCAACCTCTCCATATCTCTATTCTCACCATAGTACCTAAGGTCATACGCTGCTTCTTCAAAGCTCATATGCTTTAAAGTTTCAAGCCTCTGTTTTCTATACATGATTATTTACCCCTTCTTTTAGATTTAGTTTCTTTACCTTTCTTTTCTTCCGTCTCTACGTACTCAAACAGATCTCCTACCTGGACGCTTAGGGCCTTACAGAGCGCATCTATGGTTTCCCACATAAACCCTTTCCATGTTTCATCATATAAAGGTTTTAAGGATTTATAGGTTAGTCCGGCCTTTTTGGCTAATGCAATTCTTGTCATTTTTCTTTCTCCAAGGATACGGGAAAGATTGCATTTAATCATCCTAAGGGTTCTCCTTATATGCAGATTACCTAAATAATAATGTACTTCCTAATATTTGTCAACCATCCTTTGATATTTTATCAGTTACTCATTGACAAAGATATTAGTAGTAGTTAATATTATATTAATGATAGATAACGTAAAGGGGGTTAAACCAATGTTAAGTAATCACTCAGTCCCAAACAAAAAGCCCCGAGACTTAGCGGTAACTAAATCCCAGGGCACGCGTTTTACAGCCAATGTTCATTATAATTTTACACCCATGCTCGAGGATAGTAAATCCAGATATGAAAAGGGCATGGGGTTATATAAATCCGGTAGGGTATCCATAGGCCCTAATGGGTTCTTTAAGGTCTCCGGATTCCAGGTGGACACGGAGAAAATGACCTGCACCTGCCCGGATTACCGCACACGCAAGGAGCCATGCAAGCACCTGTTCGCCGCCATGCTGTTTGTGAAGAATAGTGGCAAGCAGAAGATTGAGGGCTTGAATGGTAATCCTAAAACAGAGCCAAAGGATACCGCTAATAAGCCCGTAGAGGCTCAAAAACAAGCGGATAACAAGCCCTTTGACCGTCAATCTAACATAACCCGGCTCGCTGTTCTTAACACGGCTACGGAGATTCTAAAGACCCATGGAAAGCCGGTAGAACTTACCGATGTTGTTTCTATCGCGTCTCAATTGGAACAATGGGCATTAGGTAGTTAAATTAATTCCGGGTGAGCTTATGAACTAGGCTCACCCTTCTTTTAAGATAGTAGGGATGACGAGACCAACTTGTCCTACGCCTTAATAGATTGGAATGCTCTAATAAGATTTAACCTAAATAATGCGCGAAGAGGATAGTTGAAGTAGAGATCTTTCCTTGTCACGCGTGCCTCACTTTGGCACTTCTTCCCCCCTCGACAAGTGAAGAAAAAAGCGTCATATACTCATTCATAACCGATTCAATACCAAAGCGCTCTATTACAGTCCTTCTCCCTTTCTTCCCCATCATTTTCGCTAGTCCCTGATTTTTTAGTAACTCAACAATTATATTGTGTATCCCCTCTTCATCCCCGACATCCGCTAATCTACCGTTCTCATCATCCCAGATAAAATCCGGAATACCACCGACTCTTGTAGCAATACAAGGTAATTCACATGAAAGTGCCTCGGCCAGTGAGATTGAAAAAGATTCGCTTTCTGATAGAAGGATAAAGCAATCCGAACATTGAAGGTATTCATTCACATTTTCCACATACCCAGTAAAAGTCATACTTTTCTCCAAATTATATTTCTTTACGAATTGCCTTAATTCATTTTCACAGGACAAAAATTGATTTTCCCCAGAACCGATTAAAACCAAATGCAGACCTTCGTATTCTGTAACTAACCTTTTCCATATCCTTAATAGTAATTCTAATCCCTTTCCTTTATCTAATTTACCACTGTAGGAAAATATAAACTTTTTTGGTGGAATATTTAACCTATTTCGTAACATAAATTTCGTATCTTCGTCTACAGGTGAAAACTTATCTGTATCAATACCATTAGGAATATACTCAATTTTCCAAGGCTCAACATTACATAATAGGAATTCGCTTCTTATTACATTGCTTATGCTTATAAAACAATCGGCTCCCCTAAGTATTCGATTACGTAACATAATAATAATATCAATGACTTCCAGTAACAGCTTGTTTCTCCCCATAACCCCTTGCTTCATAAAGCCCCCTGACATCTCAGTACAACTCTCTGCACGTAAGACACACTTCTTTCTAAAAAGAATCGAGATTAATACCGCTATAAATCCTAGAGTCCTAATTCCGCAAACATATAATATGTCATACTCGTTACGTTTTTTAACAAGTTTCCAGAAAACCGGAATTGTCATTAGATACTTACCCAATCTCTTAAATCCAGAAGGCCTTACCCTATATACAGGAATTTTCCCTACAATCTCGTATCTTCTTAAATTTGAAATAACCTGTCTAGTTATAACGAATAAATCGACCCCACCTTCAATTAATTTTTCGGAGAGCAATCGAGAATGACTTTCCCCGCCACCTACTATAGGATAAAAAGTTTCTGCTAGTAGGCATATCCTAGGCATTGAGTTGATTTTATTTTCCATCCTCATCTACCTCTAGCTCTTACAGGTTGGCTGCTAACTCTTGCCTCCGTAGCCTTTCCTAAGAAATGGCAGGCACGGAATAAATTCCAACCTTTAAGAAAGACCTTCTATCCTGTATTACCCCCACTCGATGAGGTGTGTTTTATCTCTGGCTTATCCACAAGTTAAGCCCTTATGATAAATAAATAGAGCAAATTCAAAGGGTGTATAGGGTACTTTAGTTATATTTTTGCTTAATGCAAAAGTACTATCATGTTTCATAGATAAACCTATTTATATAGGGTCGGTTTATTGTTATGCTGTCCTACTTCACGCATTATTCGGGATAAATCTGGCCGTGTGTCCATTGGCTCCAATGGCCTGTTTAAAGTAAGCGGCTATTATGAAGCAGATATAGAGAAAATTACTTGCACCTGCCCGGATTATAAGAATAGGAAAGAAGCCTGTAAGCACCTATCCGCTGCTATGCTCTTTGTAAAGAATCGTGGCAAGGATAAGATAGGGCACCTGGAAGGTTTTAACGGTAATGGTAATGGTAGGAAGGATAAAGAGAGCGTTAAAGAACCCTCTGATAATCCAAAAGAAGCCAATAGCAAGCCCTTTGACCGTCAATCTACCATAATAACCCGGCTTGCGGTCCTTAACACGGCCACGGAGATTCTAAAGACGCATAGAAAGCCCATAGAGTTTTGTGATATTGTCTCTCTTGCAGCTCAGCTAGAGAACTGGGCATTAGGAAGTTAAGGCACATCCGGGGAGAACTGGAAATTTTGCTTCAGAGCCTTGCAATTAATGTCCTATTATCGCCTAATCCCTTTTCTTGTAGAAATGCGAGGATATAACTAAAGTATGATAGGCAAATTAAACCTTGATGTACTATGACCATTGTGAGATAATCCTAAGAAGGGGCTATACATAAACCAGGTTTAGCACTTTTTCATTCCTGATAACCACTCCAGCTGCAGAGTGCTGTCCTTTAGTTTCTGTAGAACCTTTAAAACAATAGTAGGAGGATAAGAAGATGAAAAGAACTCTGAAAACTCTGCTGAGCTTAACCGCGGCCGCGTTGGCTTTCGGAATGTGGGTCGCGACGCCCGCATGGGCCGAGCCTTTTTTCTTCGCAACCGGCGCTCCCGACGGCCGGCTTGGTGCGCTCTCCCGCCGTCCCAGTCCCGGGAAACTCGAGACCGAGACGGCCGATGACTTCATCCTGCAAGAGACTACAGTCATCACTCAGGCCACAATTACTGGGTTGATTCCTGTGGGAACTCCCCTAGGGAATATCAAGGAGGTTGAGATCGAGGTGTATCACATCTTCCCTTTAGACTCGGCGGATCCCCCCTCGGGCAATGTGCCCTCGCGGACCAACTCGCCGGCGGATGTCGAAATCGATACCGCCACGCGCGCCGGGGGTTCTGGAACCCTTAAATTCTCTGCGAGCGTGCTGAACGCTAGCTTCACGGTGGCGAACACCGTGGTGAACGGCATCAACAAGCTTCCCAATGTCACGACCAACGGTGAAGGTCCAGCGACGGGCGAAGAAGTCGAACTGACCATCACGTTCACAAGCCCGATCATTCTGCCGTCGGGTCACTATTTCTTCCGCCCGGAGGTCCTGGTGACCAATGATGGCGATTTCCTGTACCTGTCGGCGCCAGGACCGATTCCGCCCTTATTCGTTGGTGATCTGCAGGCCTGGATCCGCAATTCGAACCTGGTGCCGGATTGGCTTCGGATCGGTACCGACATCATTGGCGGCGCCACACCGCCTAGGTTCAATATGACGTTTTCCCTCACTGGTGAGACTGTTCCTAAAGCCGGAACACCTGGAGAGGCGAACTGTCACGGCAAGAGTATCTCTGCGCTGGCCCACCAGTTTGGCGGTATTGATCAGGCTGCTTCGGCCCTTGGGTTCTCGACCGTGGGGGCGCTTCAAGACGCATTTACCCTGTTTTGCGAATCATAGCCGAGAGAGGACACACGTGTGTGAGACTGGAGCGCAGGACTGCAGTCCTGCGCTCCGGCTCCGTTTCGATGGTAAAATTTTAAGATGAGCCTTTCTTTTCATCCCTTACACCCTACAGCTCTACTATCTCAAGGTTTCT
>JBLNAE010000113.1:0-20502 GCA_050259195.1 Ignavibacteriales bacterium | reverse complement strand
AAAGTGCGAATATATGCCACAGTTAGCTAAAGTTACGAGGAGGGAGGTATGGATAATGGTAGAGCAAACCACAATTGATCCCAATCAGCAAATACAGGGCTGGGTTATTGAAGCATTTAATCTGCCAAAGAAAACGATGGTTGATGTAAATAAGCGTGAATGTATTGAAGAACAGTCCTCTTCAATGGGCACTGTTATAACCGTTCATTCATGTAGAGATCACGCGCATGAATATACAATTCCAAAGCTGCCTGCTGATATAAAATATGAAGATATAGAACTCCTAAGAACAACGGATGAGCACGAACACCATATTCATGAAAAGAACATTATTTTCGGTTACATATTTCGGTTCTCCATCTGGTGGCTCAGTTTGTCGGGATTGTATATGCTGTTTGCCGCATGTCCCTGTTGCGGGCAGGTTGGTTGTCCGGTTGGAGCAGGCACCGCCGGTCTTGTAGGCGGATTCTTCACCTTATGCAAGCAAAATTGGAAAGGATTTATCAAACTCATACACAGTAAGCTGTTTAGAAGTGGATAGATTAATTTTGCTGATGATATCTAGTTAATAATTCAGGAGGAGATTTTGGACACTTCTTCATTTGGAGAATTTATAAAGAGTTACTTTCTCTGGCGTGACCCCATGATTGTTGGGGCTGTATCAGGGGCTATATGCGGGTTTCTCGGGGTTTATGTGGTGCTACGTCGGATTGTTTTTGTAGGTGCGATGCTCTCTCAGGTCTCAAGCTTTGGTGTGGCTCTTGCCTTCTATCTTCAGGGGTTTTCCGCATTAAGTTTATTTGGATCTTTGATTGATCCCTTTGCTTTATCTTTAATTATTACAGGGTTAGCCGTGCTCTTTTTTGCTCTAAAGAGTAATTTTTTTCGGATAAGCCAGGAAGGAGCTATAGGGTTCGGATACCTGCTCGCTTCTGGAATGGTGGTGATTATAGGCGGCTTAATTACACGAGAGGCTCATGACATAGCCGATATCCTTTTTGGAAGCGCTGTCGTTGTAGACCCGAAAGAGGTTTATATTGTGCCTGGTGTAGCCTTTCTTTCCATTCTCATTCACTGGGTATTTTTTAAGGACTTTATATTTGTCTCTTTTGACCCAGAGACGGCAAGGTTGTTTAATTATCCAGTTAAGGATACTGAATACGGTTCTATTACTTACGATTGGAGTTGTAATAGCTGTCACAACCCGCGTCCTGGGGGCACTGCCTGTTTTTGCTTTAGCGGTTCTTCCTCCGCTTACCGCTCTTTTCTTAACTGAAAGGCTGAGTTGGGTTTTTGTTCTCTCCGTTGTGATCGGGGTTTTATCCGCGGTGCTTGGCTACTATTTTTCTTTTATCCTGTCTCTTCCAACGGGGGCTTCTATAACGACTTGTGCATCCTTGTTTTTTCTCCTGGGAACAGGTTGGCAGGGGACTAAGGGTTTGGTTTAAAATTAAAAACTTTTAACTGAATGAGCTATGTTCAAGAACTTTACTTGTAATCTGTTGATGCTTGCTTTTCTTCTATCAGGATGCAGCAAATATGATGAAGTGAGAAAAAGTCTTGATTTTCTCAAAACCGACTCTTTCCAGTGCGATGTAGTGTGGGTTATATATGGCGATATGTTTTACTGCCAACTTTCAGATAGAGAAATAGAAAAAATCAAGTTGATTGGCGTTGAAGTACCGAAACTTGTTGAGGAAAAAGCGACAGGATTTACGAAATCTCTTCTTAAGAGGGGAACTCTGGTAAAACTTGAATTCGATAAAGAGACGAGAGATAGCTATGGACACATTCTTGCTTATGTATATTTGCCTGGTGGAAAAATGCTTAATTCTCTGCTCATTGGGGAAGGATATGCTCAGGTTGTGATAAATTCGTCTGATGTGAGATATAAGGATTTATTTTTGAATTTACAGAAAGAGGCAAAAGAGCAGGGTAAGGGATTGTGGGGAATTAAGTAGAGGGTTGAGAGGATAAAACAGTAAAACATATTATAAAAAGGGTTGTTACCTGTTTAATATATCAAAACATTCATTTAGGATTATACTTCAATCGTCGGTTAGATTTTGTAAAATACGCCATAACCTCTTTACATATTAATTCAGAGTGGTATATAATCTGGCAAACCTGTTGTTTGCTCTTTGAAAATAACTGTTTTCTGAGGCTGAGCGGAGAGCTTTTTCTGGGTTGATGGCTTGTGGTTTCAGGTTGCATAGTATGTATTCACACAATCAGTCTCTGCAGGAGGTATAGGATGATAGCAAAACGTTCTGCTCTTATGGTGCTTTTATTTTGTCTTCCCGCTACTGCTTTTGCCGCTAAGAGATATGTTGTTAAACGGGGAGACAATTTATCCGGCCTAGCGAAGAGGTTTCGTGTCTCTCTTCTGAGTATAAAGAAAGTAAATGCTTTTAGTAGTGATAGATTAAACGTTGGCGATACTATATTAATTCCTGATTCTGAGAATAGCAAAACATCGGTTGAACAAAATACTGATAATGGCATGGCATTTGACTATTCCGCTCAGTCTGCTACTTCTGCTGCTGAGAGAGAGCAAAAAGAATCAAATGTTTCACCTTATAAGCCTCTGGAGTATTTTGTCAAAAATGGGGACACCCTGTGCCGTATAGGGAAGAGGTTTGGGGTTTCCGTTAGGGATTTAAAGAATGCAAATGGCCTGCGATCAGATGATATTATAATTGGAGCGAGACTTATTATTCCCGGCGTCTTTTCGACAAATAGCAAGACCCAAATCGCTCAAGAGGAAGAAACTGTTTCTCTTAATGTAAATGAGACTACCAGATACGTTGTTAAAAGGGGTGACAACCTAGCCTTGATAGCAGAAAGATTCGATGTGTCTGTAGAGGATTTAAAGGATATAAACCACATCCGGAGAAACAGCTTGCGGGTCGGTCAGGTCATTAGCATTCCAAATCAAAACAAAGTTGTAAAATTAAGTGTAGAGGGCATTAATATAGGTCGAGACCAAGATAAGACCAATGTAAATACGAAGGTTAAAACTGATGATCATCAGGAAAATGTGGGTGGTGATGGCGGCATCTCCAGGGATAGTATTATAACAATAGCCAAGAGATTTCTCGGTATTCCTTATAAATTTGGAGGGACTTCTCCCATTAAAGGTCTTGATTGTTCTGCATTTGTAGGCCAGGTGTTCAGCTTCCTCAACGTTGACCTTCCAAGGACTGCGCGGGAGCTTTTCGGGGTTGGACGCCGTGTGAACAGAAGCCAGCTTGTCGCAGGCGATCTGGTATTTTTTAGAACCTATGCACATTATCCCTCTCACGTTGGAATCTATATGGGAGATAGCGAATTTATCCATGCTTCTTCTAAAGCCCACATGGTGACAATTGACAGCATAGATCGTCCGTATTTCTTAAAGAGATACATAGGAGCCAGGAGAATCGAAAAAGCCGGTTTATTCTATGAAGAACTATCCCAAGATTATAAAGGTTTTGAGAAACAGTGACGGATTCCTCTCTAAAAATCCATACTAGACTCGCATCAAATTTGAAATGCCTAAAGCCGATATGTATATTATTTAAAAATGATTGACTATATCAGCAGGTTCAGGGATTTTCTTATCTCTGAGAGAAATTACTCAGAGCATACCGTCAGAGCTTACACGACCGACCTTTCAGAGTTTGACGGCTTTCTAAAGGAAAAGGGAATTTTAAATGATGGCGCCGACATCTCCTGCGTGGACGAGGTTTCCATCAGGGCGTACATCGGCTGGCTTTATGGAAAGAAGAATTCTAAGAAATCTATATCAAGAAAACTCGCCTCAATCAGAACTTTCTTTGAATTTCTTGTGAGAGAAGGTGCTGTACGTAAGAACGCTGCCAAGCTAGTTCCTACACCGAAGGGAGAAAAAAAACTTCCAGCATTTTTAACTGTAGATGAAGCGTTTAAACTCATTGAGACGGCTGTAACCAAAGGAGTTCTCGGTCTCAGGGATAGGGCAATGCTCGAACTTCTTTACTCAAGCGGCATCAGGGTAAGCGAGCTTGTGGGAATAAATTTAAGCAACGTGAATCTCGCAACCTCCCTTGTAAAGGTTCTTGGAAAGGGGAATAAAGAGAGAATTGTTCCACTCGGCTCCAAAGCTCAAGAAGCGATTCGGCAGTTTATGGAAAAAAGACACGAACTTCATCCAAAGGGCGATTTCCTTTTCGTGAACTCTCGAGGCGGCAGACTTACTTCAAGAAGTGTAGGGAGAATAGTAAAGAAGTATTCTATTATTTCAGGGATTCCAAAGAACGTGAGCCCTCATGTTTTGAGACATACATTTGCCACTCATCTTCTGGGGAGTGGCGCGGATCTGCGCGCGATTCAGGAGATGCTCGGACACAGCAATCTTTCGACGACTCAGCGCTACACCCATACATCAATTGAAAAAATCATGGAGATTTATGATAAAACTCATCCGAGGGCGTAGAATGAAAGAGTTTCACGGAACGACTATAGTTTGTGTGAAAAAGGACGGACACGTGGCAATGGGCGGAGACGGCCAGGTGACTCTAGGACAAACTGCAATAAAACACACGGCGAGGAAGGTAAGAAAGATTTATAATGACAAGGTGATGGTCGGCTTTTCGGGGGCCACGGCGGATGCCCTTACCCTTTTTGATAAGTTTGAGTCAAAGCTTGAAGAGTATAGGGGGAACCTCAAAAGAGCCGCCGTAGAGCTTGCAAAGGACTGGCGGACGGACAGGATGTTAAGAAGGCTCGAAGCGCTCCTTACAATTGCGGATAAGGATAGCATGTTTCTTATTTCCGGAAGCGGAGATGTTCTTGAGCCGGATGATGACGTATTAGCGATTGGTTCCGGCGGGGCTTATGCGCAATCTGCGGCAAAGGCGCTCATTAGGCATTCCAGATTAGACGCGAGGGCGATTGTAGAAGAATCTCTTAGGATCGCATCGGAGGTCTGCATTTACACGAATGATAAGATCGTAGTAGAGGTTTTATAAGATATGGGCGAAGTCTTTTTTACTCCGAGAGAAATAGTTTCAGAATTAGATAAATACATAATAGGTCAGAATAAGGCAAAAAGGGCGGTATCAATCGCGCTTAGAAACCGCTGGAGGCGCCAACACGTCTCTCCTGAGTTAAGAGATGAAATTGCACCCAAGAACATATTGATGATTGGCCCCACAGGGGTTGGAAAAACCGAGATTGCGAGGAGGCTCGCAAAGCTTGCTCAGGCTCCGTTCCTCAAGGTTGAGGCTTCTAAGTTCACGGAAGTTGGATACGTTGGAAGAGATGTTGAGTCAATGATTCGAGACCTCACGGACGTTGCTGTAAAGATGATAACCGATGAGGAAAAGCAATCTATAAGAACAAAAGCTGAGGATTTAGCCGAAGAGAGAATTCTCGATCTCTTATATCCAAGAAATAAGACCACTGAGGTTGCCTCCTCTAACGAGACGAGAGAGAAGTTTAGAAAACTCTTGCGTGAAGGGAGGCTCGATGAGAGATATGTAGACATTGAAGTAAGCGCGAAAAATCTTCCGATTCAGGTTTTTACCCCATCCGGAATGGAGGAGATGGACGTAAACATCGCCGATATGCTGGGAAATATGTTTCCAAAGCGCACGAAAAAGAGAAAGGTAAAAGTTCCTGAAGCGATGGAAATACTGATCCAGGAAGAGGCGCAAAAGCTCATTGACATGGATAAGGTGGTTAAACTCGCAATTGAAAGGGTTGAGCAGTCGGGGATTATTTTCATAGATGAAATAGATAAAATTGCCGGGCGCGAGGGCACGGCGGGGCCTGACGTTTCAAGAGAGGGGGTTCAGAGAGATTTACTTCCAATAATAGAAGGGTGCACGGTGAACACAAAGCATGGAATGGTGAGGACCGATCACATACTCTTCGTTTCCGCGGGGGCCTTTCACGTCTCGAAACCATCGGATCTTATTCCTGAGCTTCAGGGCAGATTCCCAATAAGGGTAGAGCTTGATCCTCTTACAAAAGAGGATTTCGTAAAGATTCTCACGGAGCCGAAGAACGCTCTTATTAGACAATATAAAGAACTTCTCAAAACGGAAGGAATTGACCTCATATTTAAAGAGGATTCAATAAATGAGATTGCGGAAATCGCCGCTTATGTAAACGAATCAACCGAGAACATTGGGGCAAGAAGGCTTCACACAATTATGGAAAGAATCCTTGACGACATCTCTTTTAACGCTCCCGACATTGCAAAGGAAAAGATTGTGATAGATGCAAGATATGTAAAAGAAAGAATTGCGGATATTGTGAAAAATAGAGACCTGAGCCGGTATATTCTATAATTTATCAACCTGCATTTGCGTGTACCGCATTGACTTACTGCAATAATAAACCTTTATCTTTATAGTTTGAGTACGGAGAAATACTGTACACTCTGAAAATCTAATTGCATCTTTCATTATTTCTATTATAACAGAAATATGAAATTAAAATTAACAAGTAAGGATGTTATCCGCTATGCCAATATGCTATCTGCCATGGGAACCGAGCCTCGTCTTCGGATTATGAGGTTACTGTTATCCGCATATCCGGGGGGCATGGTCGTGGGCGATGTACAGGCTGAACTCAGAATTGCAAACTCAACCCTGTCTCATCACTTGGAAAAGTTAAAGAATGTAGGCCTTGTAACTGTTCGGCGTGACCGCCAATTCCTGTGATACGCGGCTAAGACGGAGTCATTGCAAGAGCTGCTGGCCTTTCTTTTTGCCGAGTGTTGTTCTCGCAACCAGACGATCAAACCCGAAGCCATAATTTCATTTTGCAAATAGGAGGGTTATTATGGGCTTAAGTAAAGAGTACGAAGCGTCTAAAGAAAGCTCTATGACTGCTGAGAACCTTAAAGAGGTTGTGAAGAAAAAATATGGTCGGATTGCGTTACACGTTGAAGGTGGAGGTAGTTCCTCTTGTTGCGGATCGGGATGCGGATGCGGAAAAACTCAAGCGCACGATAAACCAGACCCCATCACTTCTACCCTTTATGAGGCTGACGAGATCGCTGAAATTCCTGTTGAAGTTGTTCTGGCCTCTCTGGGGTGCGGCAATCCTACTGCACTAGCCCAACTCAATCCAAGCGAGACGGTGCTCGATCTCGGCTCTGGCGGCGGTATTGACGTGTTGTTATCTGCTAAGCGGGTTGGACCAACCGGAAAGGTCTACGGTCTTGACATGACAGACGAAATGCTTGCATTAGCCCGTGAGAATCAGCGCAAGGCCGGCATCGAGAATGTGGAGTTTCTCAAAGGCGAAATTGAGCAGATTCCACTGCCTGAAAATTCTGTTGACGTTATCATATCTAACTGCGTCATTAATCTCTCCGCCGATAAAGACCGAGTCTTGGCAGAGGCTTTCCGTGTACTTAAGCCCGGTGGCCGCCTAGCTGTCTCAGACGTTGTGGTTCGAGGGGAGATGCTTCCTGAGGTTCGTCGAAATGTAGAACTCTGGATTGGCTGTGTATCTGGAGCATTAGAGGAGCACGAGTACCAATCCAAGTTGGAAAAGGCGGGTTTTGTTGAGATTGACTTGGAACCCACACGTATCTACCGTATCGCAGACGCGCGGGAATTTCTCATCAAGGCGGGTATTAATGTTGATGCCATTGCGCCGCAGGTAGACGGAAAATTCATGAGCGCATGTATCCGTGCACGGAAACCTACCAATTAGAATTAACCCACTTACACATGAAGAGGACTTTATGAATGAAGGTAAATTCTCAGAGACTAAGTCAGAGACAGACCCTCTCATCGCTCATAAGGAGCAACGGCGGGTAATGATTAGGCTCGTTCTTGGGATTATACAAATCATAGGTGCGACAATCTCATTTGTAATGCTCATACGGACAGGAATAAGCACGTTAACTATTGAAGCCTGTGTAGTTACCACTTTTATTACTATTATGAGCCGTCTTCTCTTCTCAACTGAATGGAGGAGAGATGATTTGGAGAAATTTATATCAGAATTTTGCGGTACATTCATTCTAGTCTTGGCCGGTACGGGAGCTATCATATTCAATGATGTGACTGGAGGTAGTTTTTCTAATCTCGGTATTGATCTTGCCTTTGGTTTGGCTGTAATGGCAATGGTTTTAGTACTAGGCGATCGCACATCAATCCTGCCATCACTCTGGGCTTTTGGATTGCCCGTCGCCTGCCCAGTCGCTATGTTCTGCCTTATATCCTGAGTCAATGCGCGGGCGCTATTACAGCCAGCTTAGCGTTACGTCTGCTGTTCGTTGATCATCCCACTCTGGGTGCTACTTTCCCGTCTGGTCCTGCTTACCAATCTTTAGTACTGGAAATAATTATGACATGTCTCCTTATGTACGTCATTCTCAAAGTCTCCACCGAGGCTGAAGAAACCGGCATTAAGGCTGCTGCAAGTATTGGCGCAGTCGTTGGTCTGGAGGCGTTCTTTGGAGGTCCGATTAGCGGGGCATCTATGAATCCGGCTCGCTCATTGGCTCCGGCTCTCGTGTCAGGTCACTTTGGTAGTCTCTGGATTTATTTTGTAGCTCCTGTCATAGGAGTGTATTTGGCGGTCATGGGTTGTCGTTGTGTGCAAGAACATGGGTGTTGCACAAAAAGGGAAATACAAACTATCGTGTGGAGGAAAAGCTAATGAAAAGGAAAAAGGTTCTTTTTGTCTGCGTTCATAACAGCACCCGTAGCCAGATGGCGGAAGCGTTGTTGAATGAAATGTGTGGCGACGAGTTTGAAGTGCAGAGCGCTGGTTTGACGCCAGGGAGGCTTAACCCGCTTGCTGTCGAAGTAATGCGTGAAGTTGGAATTGACATCTCTAAAAAAGAGACGCGGAGTGTGTTTGATGTTTGGAAGTCGGGACAGGTGTTTGCCTATGTCATTACAGTCTGTGATGAGACCAGCGCGGAGCAATGCCCTATCTTTCCTGGGGTTACAACAAGGCTCCACTGGAGTTTTCCCGATCCATCAACCTTTGAGGGAATAGGGGAAGAAAAATTAGAAAGAACAAGGGATGTGCGAGATATGATTAAAATTATGATTCAAGAATGGTGTCGTTCAAACTGTCTCGCTGCCGTTGCATAATCTCAAAACTCCGATAGAACTTATCCAAACCGAAGGAGAAATGGTATAGTGGAGTTTCGGATCGGGTGTGACCTTAAGGGGTTTTCTAATCAGTTTATGGGTCTGTCACTCTGAGTCCTTCACTCTGTTCGGGATAAACTCCGCGAAGGGTTTTGCATTTACTCCGAGATTCTTCGCTTCGCTCGGAATGACAATCCTAAATGCAATGGGATATTTCAAAGTTGAAATGGTATAATAAGACGCTATAATTTATCTCCTCAAATAAACTAAAAGTAGTCTCATAAGTAGAGAGGGTTATCAGATAATAATGTCTGATTATGATTTAAGATATACGGTAGAACAAGCATTCGTGTCTGTTTCTAAGTCCTCTGATAAAAGATGAAAGAGTTAATCGAAAAGGCAAAAACGCTCGTTGAGGCCCTTCCTTATATAAAGGAATTTTATGGAAAAACCCTTGTGGTAAAGTACGGAGGAAGTATAGGCGGACAGGAGCTTCACAATTTCGCGCGTGACATCGTTCTCATGAAATACGTTGGAATGCACCCCGTGGTTGTTCACGGGGGCGGCCCTCAGATTGGAAATCTCCTGGGAAGACTGGGAATAAAGTCTCAGTTCATCGCGGGACTCAGGGTTACGGATTCAGAAACGATGGAAGTGGTCGAGATGGTCCTCGTTGGAAAGGTGAATCAGGAGATAGTAACGGCAATAAATTCTCTCGGTGGAAATGCAGTAGGCGCATCGGGCAAGGACGGAAGGATAATAGTCGCAAAGAAGATTGATATATCAAAGATTGCGGAAGACGGCACGGACATTCCCCAAGGGGCGGATCTAGGGATGGTGGGGGAGGTCGAAATGGTAAATCCCCATCTTATACAGGTTCTTGAGAGGGCGGGTTTTATTCCGGTTATCGCCCCAGTTGGATTTGATGAGGAGGGAAGGTCTTATAACATAAACGCCGATCATGTCGCGGGAAAGATTGCCGGAGCGCTCAGCGCGGAGAAACTGATTCTCCTAACGGACGTGCCCGGAATACTGGACGAAGAGAAAAATCTTATTTCCTCGCTTACAGAGGCGAAGGCGAAAGAGTTTATGAAGAAGGGAGTAATCTCAAGCGGAATGATACCAAAGGTCAGGTGTGCGACTGAGGCTCTTCGTGAAGGGGTAAATAAAGCTCATATAATTGACGGAAGGGTAGAGCACGCGCTAATACTTGAAATATTTACCGACGCGGGGATAGGGACGGAGATACTGATTTGAAAACAGAAGAGATAATCGCAAAGTTTGAGAGATATGTAATGAGCACATACAGCCGCCATCCGATTGCGCTTGTGGGCGGAGAAGGGTGCTGGGTGTGGGATGTCGAAGGGAAAAAATATCTCGACTTTATCACTGGAATTGCCGTAACCAATCTGGGTCATCATCACCCCGCGATAATTAAAGCCATTGAGGAACAGGCCGAAAGATTGATCCATGTCTCGAACCTCTTTCACATATTGCCCCAGGTTGAGCTTGCCGAAATTCTCGTAAAAAACTCCTTTGCGGACAAGGTGTTTTTCTGCAATAGCGGCGCGGAGGCAAATGAGGGAGCGATAAAGCTCGCAAGAAAATGGGGAGAGGCAAACGGCGGCAGATATAAGATAGTCTCCGCGCTCGGCTCTTTCCACGGAAGGACGCTTGGTGCGCTCAGCGCAACGGGGCAGAAGAAATATCAAAGGGGATTTAAGCCCCTCGTTTCGGGGTTTAAATTCGTCCCTTACGGAAAGGTAGAGCCGCTGAGAAGGGTACTGAATGATGAAAGGGTATGCGCTGTAATACTTGAGCCTATACAAGGAGAAAATGGAGTCATAATTCCTCCAGATGGCTACCTGCCTAAGGTAAGAGAGTTATGCACAGAGAGAAATGTGCTCTTAATTCTCGATGAGATTCAGGTTGGACTTGGAAGAACGGGAAGGCTATTTGCCTATGAGCACTACGAAATAGAGCCGGACATAATGACACTCGCCAAGGCTCTGGGCGGCGGGATTCCGACCGGGGCGGTTCTTGCACGCGACGAAACTGCGATTTATCTAACGCCGGGGTCGCATGGTTCTACCTTAGGAGGAAATCCGCTCGCCATGCATTCGGGATGCGCCGTGCTGAGAACTATTCTCAGCGATGGAGTTTTAGATAATGCGGCTGCAATGGGAGTGTATTTCTTAGAAAAGCTCCACAGCTTAGGGCAAGAATATCGGAATTTAATAAGAGAAACCAGGGGCAAAGGACTTATTCTTGGAATAGAACTCCGAACAAAGGACAGAGGAAAGGAAATCATAAGAAGGTGTTTGGAAAAGGGGCTACTCGTGAATCTTACTGAAGAGAAAATAATAAGAATCCTTCCGCCTCTTGTGGTGAACCGGGATGAGATTGATTTTGCCTTAGAAAGGCTTAACGAATCATTTAAAGCCGTGTCCTGAGCAGTGAGCTAGTCGGACTATCGAATGGAGGTTTCCTTATGTCCAGACACTTTCTCAGTATATTCGATTTACAAAAAAAAGAGATAGAATTCCTTCTCCACAGGGCCTCTGAACTCAAGAGGCTAAAGAAAGAGGGCATCCCCCACCATATACTAAATGGCAAATATATAGGGATGATATTTGAGAAGCTCTCTACCAGAACGAGGATCTCATTTGAGGTTGGAACGATTGACCTTGGCGGAAACGTGATATACATGAGCTCGCGAGATATGCAGCTTGGACGCGGAGAGACTATTGCGGATACGGCAAGGGTTCTCTCATCCTACGTGGATGGAATTATAATCAGAACATATGGGCAGGAAAGGATCGAAGAGTTGTCACGGCACTCGTCAATCCCTGTAATCAATGCCCTTACAGACCTTGAGCATCCGTGCCAGATTGTATCCGACCTCTTTACCATAAAGGAAAAGGGTCTCGATATTGAGAAGATGAAACTCGCATACGTAGGGGATGGAAATAATGTTGCCAATTCCCTTGTCGCCGCCGCGGGTATTTTAGGATTCCATCTCGCTGTAGGGACTCCAAAGGGATACGAGCCTGACAAAAAGATATTGAAAGAGGCTGTGGGACATAGAAATGGAAAGATAGAGATTACAAATGACCCGAAAGAGGCGGCAAAGGGAGCGGATGTCCTTTATACAGACGTGTGGGTCAGCATGGGGCAGGAGGATGAGATGAGAGAGAGACTCAAGATTTTTAAACCATACCAGATAAATGATGAACTCCTTTCTTTTGCAAAGCCGGATGTGGTTGTAATGCACTGTCTTCCCGCACATAGAGGTGAGGAGATTACTGATGAAGTAATTGACGGTCCTCACTCAGGTGTTTTTGACCAGGCTGAAAATAGGCTTCACGTGGGAAAGGCGATACTTGAGATGTTTATTGCAGACTAGCGATTTTCGGTTAGTAAAAGCTGTTGAAGCAAATCAACAGGGCTTTGCGCCGTGATTTTCCTCGCGTAGTTGTTGACTTAAAAAGACGTTTTTAAGTATACTCCTAGACAAAAGGGAAAGGGATGAACTTGTTCGCATAGCACGCCACATAGGAGGTATTTATACGAACTTTTGTTCGCATGTTTAATAGTTATCCGCAGGAAAGGAGGAGATGCTATGACAGGGATACCGAAATGGCACGTTGAGGGAGAGTGGTTCGACGTCTGCAAGTGTAGTGTTCCCTGCCCCTGTACGTTCGCGCAAGCGCCGAGTTACGGCGACTGCGAAGGCGTGCTCGCCTACCACATCAGAGAAGGGCACTACGGCGATGTTTCACTTGCCGGGTTAAATCTACTTGGGCTGGAGCAGTTCGAGGGGAATATTTGGAGTGGAAAAACCAAGGCCACAATGGGGTTTTTCATTAACGAGCGAGCCGACCAACGGCAACGCGAAGCACTGCAGATGATCTGGAGTGGCCAAGCCGGCGGATTCCCTGCGGTCTTTGCCGAGCTTATTGGGGAGATGCATGGAATTGAGTACGTACCCATAGAGTTCGAGATCGCGGACGATCTGTCCTACTGGCGAGCCGAAATCCCTGGAAGGGTCATCGCCAAGGCCGAGGCATTGATCGGGCCAATGACTCCACCTGGAAAGCGCGTGCAAACGATAAACGCGCCTGGTTCCGAGACGGGGCCTGGCACCGTTGCTACGTGTGGAGCGGCAGGTCTAGCAAGCATATCCCGTTCGACTGGTCAGGGCCTGAGTAAATCGAATAACTTGTGGACTAGCACTGCATGCAAATCTACACCGCAGTAATATATGTGTTGATGCCAATTAAATAAAAGGAGAAAGTCCACGGACATGGGAAATGCGCGAAACTCTGTCGAGAACCACTATGGCCGCGGGGAAATCCTTGACTCTATCTTACATGTGCTCCGTGAAATGGGCAAGGACGTTACCAAGCTTGCACTTACGGACCTTGCGCCGGTGGATGAGTTTCACATACGGGGTCGGGAAGCAACTGTTGAGCTTGCCAACCAGGCTGCAATGAAGCCTGGCCTTCGAGTGCTCGATGTGGGGAGTGGGCTTGGAGCCTCGGTTCGATACCTCGCATCCGAGCATCGAGTCCGGGCTACGGGTATTGACCTGACAAAAGAATATGTTGACGTTGCCCGCGCCTTGGCCGATCTGGTAGGACTCAGGGATTCGGTCGTGTTTCACCAGAGCAGTGCGCTGGATATGCCGTTCGATAATGGTTCCTTCGATGTAGTCTGGACAGAGCACGTCCAGATGAACATCGCGGATAAACGGGCGTTCTACGCGGAAATCGCTCGTGTGCTCGTGCCCCGCGGACGATTGGTTTTCCATGACATCCTTCAAGGCAATGGAGGGCTGCTCCATTTTCCGGTGCCTTGGGCAGAAGAGCATTCGATAAGCCTCCTGACAACTCCGGAGGCAGTTCGGAAGATACTCGAAACGCTAGGTTTCAGGATTCTCAATTGGGAGGACAAGAGCCGGCAGTCGCTTGATTGATTTGTGGCAGTTGTCGAGAAGCTGAAACTGTCCGGTCCTACGCCTCTCGGTCTTCACTTGCTGATGGGTAATACCGCGAAAGCTAAGTTTGAAAACAACGTCCGCAATCTCCAAGAAGGCCGATTTGTCGTATTCCAAGCAGTTGCTGAGAAAGCCTAGCCATACAACCGCCATGCCGCCGAAAAATCGAACCCACGTCAAGTTAAATACCGCTTTACCTCCTGTGGAGCGTGCGAATCAAATTTGGTATACTTCGGCCAGTACCATTCGCGCACGGTGAATCTGCACATTCGGCAGATAGCAGCAACTGTGTACCTCGGCAGTCTGCGGGAGAAGGGTTGCAAACTTTTCTTTAGAAGGGATTGGTTATGGCGCTTTCCAAAGACATTGAGGTGATTCTATCCAGGCATCTGGCAAGCTGCTTAGCAATGCCTATTTTTATAGTTGACCCCGCAGGCAATCTTCTGTTCTATAATGAACCTGCAGAGCTAATTCTTGGTCGCCGTTTTGAAGAAACGGGAGAGATGGCCGCTAACGAATGGGCAACGGCCTTTACACCTACTGATGAATTAGGTAATCGAATCCATCCTGAATCTGTACCGCTGATGATTGTTCTTAATGAACGACGCCCCGCACATCTTAGGTTTTGGATTCGTGGTTTAGACGGATCGTCCCGACATATTGAAGTTACAGCTTTCCCGATAATTGGGCAGGCCAAGCAATTTCTTGGAGGCATAGCGATTTTCTGGGAGATTTAATATGTTGAAAGTTGTCCTCTGGGGTACACGGGGATCCCTGGCTACTCCAGGACCTGATACAGAAAGGTATGGAGGCAATACCTCGTGCGTTGAAGTAAGAGGAGGAAATGGAACGGTGCTTGCGCTTGATGCGGGGACAGGGATACGCCTGCTTGGCGCTAAGCTTATCGGTACGGTGCCGCGGGTTGATATTTTGCTTACCCATCTTCACATGGATCATATACAGGGTTTAGGTTTTTTTGCACCGTTATATAACCCGGATGTAGAGGTTCATATTTGGGGGCCGGTTAGTGCAACTCTTAACCTGCCAAATCGGCTAACACGGTATCTTTCGCCACCACTTTTCCCTGTACGGTTACGTGATTTACCATGCAAGCTCAGTGTACATGAGGTTGGATGTACGGAGTTTGAAGTGGGGGAGTTTCGTATTACATCGGCATTTATTGTACATCCCGGCCCGACGGTTGGATACAGGATTATGGATATGGACTCAGGCGGAGCGACAATAGCCTACTTACCCGACCATGAGCCTGCATTGGGTCTAAGCACATTTCCATTGAGGGCCGAGTGGACTTCCGGATATGGTCTCGCTGCGGAGGTTGATTTGCTTATTCATGATGCCCAGTATAGCGATGACGAATATATTACTCATGTTGGATGGGGACATAGTTCGGTGGGACAGTCGCTGCTACTGGCATCCCTGTGTGGGGTAAAGCAGTTTGTGCCATTTCATCACGACCCGGCGCATAGTGACCAAGCACTCGATTTAATGATGCATGAGGCTATTGTAAAATGGAATCCTGACTTGCCTGTCATTGAGGGTATGGAGGGTGCTACATTTGAGCTTACGAGGTGAACGTTGGTCCAGTAAGATGCCGCTTTACTTCCTCTGCTGCCCTTTTATCCATTCCGGGAACGGATGAAATCTCCTCGACGGAAGCTTCTCTTATAGCGGCTACAGTGCCAAAGTGTTTAAGGAGTATTGTCTTTCGCTTCTCCCCGATTCCAGGGATGGAGTCAAGCTCTGACTCAAGAGCCTTCTTGTCTCTAAGCTTCTTGTGATATGTAATCGCAAACCTGTGCGCCTCGTCGCGTACACGCATGAGGAAAAGTAGCTCTTGAGAGGTTTCGGAAAGCGGAATGGGATTTTTTCTTCCAGGGATATAAATCCTGTCAATACCTCCTTTTGTTTCCATTTCTCTCATATCATTCACTGGCCTTTGATGTGTCTGTTTCATAGGAGTTCGACGGCGGCTGCGCTCGAAATACCTCTCTTCCCTTCCTTTGGCTATCGAAGCCAGGGCGACCTTTTCCAAGAGTCCAAGTTCAGTTAAAACTCCATGAGCTATGTTTAGCTGTCCTTTTCCGCCATCAATAAGAATCATGTCTGGAAGCTCCCACCCATCTTGATCGGCTCTTTTAAGCCTCCTTGAGAGCGCCTCATACATCATCCCATAATCATTTGTGCCAAATACGGTCTTTATCTTGAACTTTCTGTATCTCTTTTTTGCGGGCTTACCGTCTTCAAATCTCACCATTGAGGCTACGGCCAAGTTTCCCTGTATGTTTGATATATCAAAGCACTCTATAGCGGCGGGAATTTTGGTAAGAGAAAGGGTGTCTTTAATTCTCTCAAGCACGTGGAGTTCCCTCATCTTCTCCGCCAATTTTCTCCTAAAACTCTCCTCTGCGTTTCTCATGCCAATCTCAGTTAATTTAGCTTTAGCCCCCCGTTTTGGAACGAGTATATTTACTCTTTTCCCTGCTTTTTCAGAGAGCCACCTTGAAAAAATCTCTACCCCGTCAAAACGCAGTGGAATTAGGACTTCGTTTGGAATGAATCTCCCGTCGCCATAAAACTGCTGGAGGAATTCAAAGAGAATTTCTTTATCGTCCAAAATGGCGTTGTCAAAGGAATACTCAGCCTTATCTATAATCGCTCCCCCCCTTGAGAATAGAATAACGAATTCCACATTCTTTCCTTTTCTATAAAATCCTACTATATCCTTATCGGTCAGGCTTGCCGCAATGAGTCTCTTCACGTCCAGATTTTTCTCAATGAGCCTAATCTGGTCTCTATAGTGCGCCGCATCCTCGTATCTCATCTCTTCTGAAGCCCTGTCCATATTGTGGCCGAGGAGTTTTATTATCTTTTTTGTTTCTCCTTTGAGGAACATCCTTCCCTGCTCAACTACTTCTCTATATTTATCTTCATCAACCTTTCCTGCACATGGGCCTAGGCAGAGTTTCATGTAGTAATTGAGACAGGGCCTTTGCGAATGACGCTTGAACTTCTCATCTGTGCAATCGCGGAGGGGAAATATCTTATGGATCATCCGCTTTGTTTGCCTTAGAGCCTCTCCAGATGCGAATGGACCGAAATACATGGCTCCATCATTTGAGATGCGCCTTGTATAAGAGAGCTTGGGGAAATTCTCTCTGGGGTCGAGTCTTAGAGAGGCGTAGTTTTTATCGTCCTTTAGTAGGATATTATATTTGGGCTTATGCTTCTTTATTAAGGCGTTCTCTAATATCAGCGCTTCATATTCATTCTGTGTTACGAGATAATCGAGGTCGGATACCTCTTGCATCAGGTATGGAATCTGAGGCCTCTGGTCTCTTCCTCCATTTTGAAAATAAGAGCGTACCCGGTTTTTCAGGCTCTTGGCTTTCCCGATATATATCGCCTTGCCATTTTTATCCTTCATCAGATAAACGCCCGGAGAGGTAGATATGGACTTTAATGTCTCTATCAAGCTCATATAGATATTTTACATGATCTATTCAACCGCATGGGTGAGAGCTACGCGTGGGAGAGGGGCCTGCTATCACAACCAAAGGGGGAGTTAGGGAACAAGCTCCAGTGGCAAAAACGGTGAGGGCGAACGACCGTTCGCCCTTAAATCACAACTGCGGGGGTTATATCGTTGAATGTAAATCAGTAATCTTCATCAATACTTAAGCTAGGTTGGTAATCTATATCGAAGGCTCTCCTTATGGGTTCGGCATCAAGGACATAGTAGGTGCCCATTACAAATATGTTCAGAATGGCAATCGGCGGACGTATAGCGAGACTTATCAGCCTAAAGGGATGGAGTGCCTCGGCGGGGTCGTAAACAGTTATCTCTCTTTCTCCCGGCCCCTGAGCAAAAACAAGAGAGGTTGATAATGTAAGAATAAGTAGAGCGCAATAAATTATTTTCATTATACTCTGCCTCCTTGAGGTATTATGCTGCTCTTCAAAGTATAAGTCTTTGTGTAGCTCTGTGTCAATACATCGGTAAATTAATCCGATTTTATGCAGAAACCTTTCCTACTACTATTACTCACAAAGATAAATCCATTTTATGCACAAAGCTTTTCTATTCCCATTGTCTCATAAAAAATAATCTCTTGTCAAGCAAAATTGTATTTCCAACTGCCCATTTCCAGGGAACTGGCAGCATTTTCCCTCCACACATAGCCTGAATTTCGGTAGTGGGTCATTTTGAATTTAATAGACTTACAATATCCTCGATCTCCCATTGTTTACCCGTCACACCAGTCGCCATTGCTGGTTTTGTCTTCATGGATTTCGTCTGCCATAATTATATAGTTATCAATTGTCCATTCCACTCGTTACCTAAAAATGTATATTCCCAGTTAAGTATAGAACCAACAAGATAATGAGGATTATAAAAACCCAACCGCCAACATAAGGAGTTCCCCAGCCACGGCGATACCCATAACCACCACCGCCGAATAACAATATTAACAATATGATAAGAAGAATTAACCCCATATTACGTTCCTCCTTGCGGTAGATTGTTCAATGCGTTCTGATGGCTTCTTTGCTAAAGTATCAAATACCATTTCATCAGTAAGTTGAAAGTAGTCTAATTGATAGACCCATCCCCTTCGGTACATAGGTATTGTATACGAAAAAGAAACCAAAACCAATTACAAAATTTCAAAATGACCCACTACGGAACATACAATTATTTGACAAGAGTCTTTTCTTTGTGATACATTGAAAAAAAGGAAGAGTTTATGCATAAAATGAGATCAACTATAGAGAAATGTTAAGAGGGCGAGCTTTGATAATAAGCTCGATTTTATGTTCGATATGCGCCCTTTTAAGTCATAAGGAAAAAAGAAATAATAGAAGAAGGAGGTAGAGAGTTATGAAAAATGTCATAATTTGGCTTATAGCGTTAGGTACGTTGTTTGCTACATCTTTTATGAATTTTAGCTTTAATTGTAGTCTAGGTGGTGGTATAGATGGGGTACCAACTGATTCCAAATCTACTGGTTGGCATGTTACGGGTAGTCCTGGTGAAGCCGGAGTATGGGTAGTAGCAGAGACAGAGAGGTTCTCACCACTAATGGCAACCCTGGAAAGTTTCGTAAAATAGTCGTTACAGATGATAACGGGAATTTCGTTATTCCAGACTTATCAAATGCAACCTATATAATGCATGGGTGTATGGTACTGCTGATGGTCTTGGTCGAGCGGTATTTGCACAGCAGTTAGCTAATAGGGGTTCATGCATAAGATAGGATAAGAACTAGAATATTAACCTGCTGGCATAATACTACAATCAATAAACATATAAGCTATAAAACAATAAGAAGTAGGAATATAGCAATGAATTGGGACCAAATATCTGGGAACTGGAAACAAGTCAAAGGCAAAGTCAAGGAAAAATGGGGAAAACTAACTGACGACGACCTCACAGTTATCGCAGGCAAGCGCGACCAGCTCATCGGTAAGCTCCAGGAGAAGTACGGCATTTCAAAAGAAGAGGCTGAAAAGCAAGCTGATGAGTTAAAGAAAATCCTCAAATAAGAGGAGTTAAGGAGGATTGTGATGAAACATGTAAATAGAAGTTCGAGCCTCATTATGTGTCTTGTATTTAAGGAGAATATAAATATCTTACTGACGGACGCACACTTACCATAAGTAGACTCTCATAGTGAAGAACTCAAAGCTATAGAGAGGCTTCAGGCGAAGGCTAGTAAGGGAGAGAAGAGCTAATGCTCCCTAAGATGGTTAATCCCTGATTATGATCGCTCCTCGTTAGGGCAGACACGGGGGGTCTGCCCCTACAGTTGTTAATCTATATGATTGTCTGCTCACAATCAATTGAATGGATATATAATACAGAAGAAAACAGGGAGAAAATTCTGCTACGGCTTACCGCTCCCTCCAGTGGCCAGAAATCCAGACCCATTGATGTCCATTCCACCCCCAGTGACTTGGCTCCCAGATTGCCCCGGCGTTAGGAGGTTCCATCCATTCTCCAGAAACCCATGCCCATTGGTGTCCATTCCACTCCCAGTGGCTTGGAATCCAGGCGCTAGTCCTGGAGGGTGGGATTCCGCGCTCCTCCATGCGGGGAGGCGGTGCCGGCGGCAAGGGCGGCTGATTCACCTCTTCCGGATATTTAGTAACCTCCCACTTCTGAGAGGGCTCGGATTCGGAATGCATAGGCATTCCCAACCTGATTAATGACAAAGCCCTGCCATTAATTGCTCTGACTTCTACTCTGTATCCTGTTCTTATGTCGCTCAATTTGTCTGGAGGAGCTGTAAATTCATATTCCCTTTGTGTGCTGTCATCTCTTACCCTGAGCATCCCTCCACCAACTAGAGTAACCTCCCCTATAATTTCAGTTGGTGTAGTAGATACCTG
>JBLNAE010000112.1:0-3387 GCA_050259195.1 Ignavibacteriales bacterium | reverse complement strand
AACGAGATCAGTCCTTTCATCTTTCTCGTTCATGCTTATCCCCTCCTTTCTCATAATCCCCCCTTTTCTATTATATCATCTATGCTTCTAATGACTTGCCCTTCGCTGTTTAACCACTTCTGCGAGCAAATTATGGAATGAAACCAAGGAACTCGATATTTGTGTGAACACGTTTCTACCCATTACCACGATTTCCACCGGCGAACGCGCTCGAATACTGGCATTGCGTGGTTTATCATCAATGAGTGCCATCTCGCCAAAGAAATCTCCGGGACCGAGAACAGCCACGACCTCGGCTGGTTTCCCTTCATTATTGGACCGAAGTACCTCAACCTCTCCACTTTTGATGATGTAAAAGTTAATCCCTGGCTCCCCCTGGTGGAAGATATAATCACCCGGTCGGTAGTACGCTCTAGAGACACGTTCAGTCTGGTTAGTTTTAGGATGTGCCAGATCGCGCGAGAAGACTAGCTCCCAGCCCCAATCAAACCCTACCTTGACACGCCGAGACCATGACGGAAGCTTGAATAGATAGACACTGCGCCAGAGAAACCAAGCAAGAAAACCTGAAATACGCATTCCTAATATCTCAGCCACAGCATTATGTCCACCAATGGAGCACAGTTGTCCGAGGGGCTTGAAATAAAAGGGGCGTGTCATCCAACCGTTTATCACACGGCTGATATTCTCTGCGACTCGCTGTCCCTGGCGCTCAGCAAATTGACCCGTGGGAGGACTCGGCTTGTTATCATAGGTATTAATGATATGTGCACAATCACCGATAGCCCAGGCATTCTTAAAGCCGCGGATACGCATGTCGGGGTCCGTAAGCAGCCGACCACGTTCCTTAGGAATCTCCAGACGCTCAATAACATGAGACATAGTATTGCCAACTGTACAGACAACTGTTGCTCCACGGATAATCCGACCATCTTTGAGCTCAACTCCCTCGGGAGTTACAAATGAGGTGGTGGTATTTAAAACCATTTGTATCCCGGCCTTTTCCATCCTGGCTCGGACAAATTCACGAAGCTTAGGACTAATTTCGGGGAGAAGCTGGTCATGTGAATGGATGATCGTGACCGTAATATCGTCAGAAGAAATGTTATCAAAGAGACGGTGGGTTCCACGGATCAGATCATTAATCTCTCCAGCGACCTCTACGCCGCTAAAGCCTCCACCTATCACGATGAATGAGAGATACCAAGGCCTGCGCTCCGCGTCGTCGCAGACTTCGGCTTTCTCCAACTGTTGCATTACATGATACCGCAGGGCTATGGCATCGCCGACCGTCCTTAGTGGAAAAGCATGGTCGGCCATTCCTGGAATTTGGCTTAGATTAACAACCGTGCCAGAGGCAACAACTACATGGTCGTAGTACATGTGACACAATTTACCATCATGGCCCTCGTATTCGACAAAGCTACCTTCTAGAGCGATTTTCTGAACTTCCTCTGTTCTGCAGTGTACCCCAGGCAACATCTGCCTTAGAGGTGCAGCTATAGCATCCGGATTGATTGAGGCTCCAACAACCTCGGCTAAAAGTGGTTGAAACACCATGTGGTTTTCACGGTTGAAGAGAACAATGTCAAAACTCTTTTGTGAGAGCTTCGTGCGTAGCGTCTTCGCACACTTCGCGCCGGCAAAACCACCCCCGATGATAACTATTCTTAATGACGCCATTATAGTAGACTCTTTGTTATAGGAAGTTTCTTACCCCATGAGTTGAACAAATTACTCGGGACCGTCTCTCGGGTGTATCAGCCGTTGCTATTCGTCGTGAATGGCTTCGCGCACTTTCTCGACAAGCTCTTTCGGAATCTCCTTCATGCCGTGCTCTTTTTGAGCATGTTCAGCACACTTCTTTAAAACCTCTTCTTCTGTTTGACCACGGGCTTTAAAGTCGCAATCCATGCCAACGTCCCTACAGGAGATTACTTTTGCCATTTTACACCTCCTTAAACTATGATCGAGCTTATCATATAAAACTCAACCTCTGAAGTTTTACAGTTAATTAGCTCTTTAGGTACTTAGCATTCTCCCAGTCTCAGAGTATTCTTTTGGCATTCCTTCCAGTTTGCCATCCTTGAAGTTTGCTTCCCATTTCAATACACCATCTTCGTAGTAGGCTGCGATTACACCTTCCTTTTTACCATATCTATAGTTCCATAGTGTCTTAAGTGATCCCATTTCATAGTATTCCCTGATTACACCTTCCAGCTTATTATCTTTGAAGCTCAATTCCATCTGTAATTTTCCACTCTCATAGTAAACTTTGCTTATTCCCTCTAGCTTACTGTCCTTACAGTTCAATTCCGTAAGTAACTTTCCACTGTTGTAATCAATTTTATCTACCCCATATCTTTTATCTCCTCTTTTGTGAATTTTTTCATTGTGTTAAGGTTTCTTCTTCTCTTTTTACTATGCTATATGTTCCAATAATCTTAATATTTCGGCGTGCGAAGCAGTACAATCTTGGGCTTAAGAAAGCGCAACTCAACAGTAAAAATCAAGCCTATTGCTCAAAGCTCGACTTCTTATGATTTCCCTATGGTTGATTTTTATTAGCGAGACAGAATTATAGGATTTCAGGAAAACAGTGGTAAAGACTCTGTTTGTATTTTGGATAAGATAGCCTACCCACGGCTCAGTATTCGGCATTATTCTATCTCTCCTTTAATATTATTATAGAACGACTTAAATAGTGAATTCAATACACAATTTTAGTATATTTCAATCTAAAGTAAGTAGCTGTTACTCTTGGGAAATTCCCTCGTAATGGTTGTGTGTTTAGCTTTCATACACCCTGAATAAGTTCACAAAGTGCACAAGTTCACAGACCTTGTATTTATCGAGAAAAACCAAAGGATGGTTTCTAAGCTGCAACTCTCAAAAACGCTGTATTTAAGCTATCCGTGAACGTGTGAACATAGTGAACATTGTACTGGGCTATAACAAGGGATTTGTTGCCTTAGGTGTTACTTAATTGGTATTGCTTTCACCATACTGACTATAATCCTGGCTCTTATCTATCTCAGAAATCCCGTATTTCTCATAAAGCCTTTCTAGTTTTCCTGCCTCTGATGGTGGAATAACAAACCCTTCTCTTCTTTTCTCAGTCTTTATCTTGAGTTTCTTTCGTATGATGCTCCCGATCCATTTGGGAGTTATCTTCTTCTCATAATCATTTCCATGATGCTCTATAAAGTGACTCGTTATCTCTTTTATGGTTGGCTCTTCTCTCATTCCAAATAGCTTCCGAATCATCTCTAGGACTTGACCTTCAGTTTCCATTCCCCTGTTCAAAACCATTTCTTTATGATATTCCCGTGCAACATTCTTTAGCTCATTTCTTGCATTTTCATCTTCAATAACACTGAGGAGCGG
>JBLNAE010000111.1:0-3924 GCA_050259195.1 Ignavibacteriales bacterium | reverse complement strand
CTCTTCATCGAATGTTTTTCTTAACTTTCTCAGGTCCTTATCTAGCGCTTTTATGCCAACCTTAAATTTCTTGCTAATTTTTGCCTTGTAATATTCCTTTAAAGTGTCTAAGGGTAACTTTTCTATTTCAGACAATATCGGCTCTATGTTGGTTGGGTCATTTTCATCCGCTTCCTGAATCATCTTTTCAATTTTTGCTGGTAAGTCCTCCTGTCTGGTTATAGTTGGGACTTCTAAACCCGCGTGTTCAGCTAGGAACTTTAATGTTTCCATAAAATCCCAGTCCTTAAGTTTCAGAAGAAGTGAGATACCATCATAGCCCTGGTCGTCGTGGTAATCATGGGCTCCGCAGATATCATCCCAGACAGCAAAATCGGGATTTTTACCATCATCGTGGAAGGGACAGGTAAACCTGGAATAATGCCCTTGCCTCTTTCCCTCATATCCGAGTTCTAGCAGTAGGTCGGTTAAATTGATTCGAGCCTTGAGTTCCCGTATAAACTCCTTGAATGCATCTCTGTGGTTTGCGTATGTGTATTTTTTTATTATTTCTTCCTTTGGGTCTATCAAGACTAAGTCCCATATCCACTTTGGAGGGTCTGCGACTGGAATCGAAAAAGGGTCTTGCCCATCAACCCACTCATATGGTTTTCCCGTGTCTGGGTGTATGGAATCAGGCAAAATTAAATATTGATTTTTGCACCTTATACTGAATCTCTCCTTAAACTTACCGTTTTCAGTTATTCCATCCTTGTAATTCTGAATGCGTTTGTCATCCTCATCGGGATATTTCAAAATATAATGCTCGCCTCCGCCCCCAGATAGTGCTTTGGGCGTGTGGGGCATCTCAAAGCCTTTGCTATGAAAATACTCCACGTCGTCAACATCAACGGCTATAATTCCAGAATGCTTGCCCACGACAACTGCCAGATTCGCATTAGGGACTTGACTCCACCATGAATCGAGCTCCTTTTCTGTGGGTATTTCTTTTTCATATTTACCCCAAAGGATTGAAGCTGTTTTCCCATTACAGGGGATGATACTCCAATTCAGTTTGCGGCAGTAAGACAGGGCTACTTTTAAGAATTTGTTATTTGTCCTCTTTTTCATTTCTCTTTTTTCCCTCCTTTGCTTGTAGGGACGATTTTATTAGCGTCCAGCCAATCCGAGATGTCCTTGGGGTCGAAGAAAATTCGTCTCCCAATCCTCACAATTGGGATGCGTCTATTCCTTACCAGCCATCTGATACCCCACTTCTTTAAAGCTGGATATTTGTCTGCTAGTTGATGTATGTCCAACAGTTGTTGAGCCATCTTTAAACCTCCATTTGCGTTTTTATTTATTAGTTTGCGGCAAGAAGTGAGAGATTTCTTGTGAAGACTTGAGAGGTCAAATCGTCCCCTATATTTTAAGTATTGATTTTTACTTGTTATTTTTAGCTGGTTGGTAGAAAGGGATTTTTACTTTTTTGTATAAATCTCTGGGAAGAGTATGTTGTTAAGAACGTGTTTGTGATATTCCTTATCTTCTTGACCCCGTTCAAAAAGCTCCTCAACTGTCATTGGCTTAGGAGAAGCCTGTCTCTGCTTTTCCTGTTTGGAGACTCTATAATAGAATTTTTTTAATGACTCAAAGGGTATGCAGAACCGATGAGAGAGTATAAATAAGGCTACCGCAGTCTTATCCTTGTCACGTTCTCCACTTATTAATTCTTCTATCTCTTTTTCTGATAAATCTTGGCGGCTAATAGACTTATAGGCTTTTTAATGTCTTCTTCCTTTTTATCAAGCTCATATAGAGTATAACGCTTTTGTAGAAATGGCTGTATTTTCTTTTTTATTTCCTCGACTTTTTGGAAGAACTGGAATGGGTGTGCCTGCATCATCCTTAGATTTTCATTCTCTGTCATTCTCTCTTGCGCCTGTTTGGGAATGAAAGCGGAAAGACCAGCCTCGTTTAGAATCCTCTTGGCGAGGATAAGGTCATCTTTCCTTCCATTTTGGCAAAGCGACCTTAGTTTTTCTATTGCGTATCTAACGTCATAATCACTATAAACTGACATGGGGTCTTCTTTTATACGCCTGAGAAATTCATCCACTGTAATCCTATAGTGGATTTGAACGTTACGCTTTGGAGCACCTTGTTTTATATTCTTCATATCTCGAATCTCCTAAGGCTGGGCTGATTCTTACCAGAACACCCAGCCTATTCTTGTGCTACATCACTGCTACGGAAACTGCTACGGTTTGCCACGCTTTTTGCTACACTCTACCACACCTAATCACTAATTCAATGTTTATAGAAAGCCCACAATTCCCTTTAAAATCAAGGGATTACACAACGTCATACTATGTGGCGCAAAGTTGCACAAAAAGGTGAAATGAGAATGGCATTCAAGAGGTCGGGAGTTCGACTCTCCTCGGCTCCACCAATACTTTCAATAACTTACAATACATCATCATATCTCAACTTTCCCTTTGTCAGTGAATTTGTCAGTAAATGAATCAGAAAAACGGGTTGTCAGTAGCTCTACCGCCTCTTTTAGGGAAGTGTCTGGGTGAGTATATCGCATAGTTGTTTTCAAGTCCGCATGTCCAAGAATCTTTGATACTGATACTATGGACGCCCCAGCTTCTATCATACGGGTTGCCGCCGTATGCCGTAGGTCATGGAAGCGGAGTCCAGATATACCAGCCTTCTTACATAGCCTTTCAAACGCTCCTTTTAATGAGTCATGTCTTTTATAGGGCTTTCCCTCTTGGCTTAGAAAGACAAACTGATTTCCGCCGCTCTTTAGCTTTTGCTCTACTAGGAGCTTTCTAAGAACTGAGTTAATCGGTATTCGTCTAGTTTTCTTATTCTTGGTGTTTGTGTGCTCTAAGGTAATAATGTTATTGTCTAGGTCTACATTAGACCATTTAAGGGTGAGTATTTCGTTTTTCCTCATTCCTGTATGGAGCGCAGTTACAATGATAGGTTTTAGGTATGGATTGCTTAGGGCTAAGAGCTTTGTTTCCTCTTCAAGTGTGAGGATTCTTTCAACCTGTTATTCTCAGGTAGTAATTTTGAAATGGAAACCGGATTCTCTCCAAAGAATTTTCTTTCCCTCTTTGCGAAGTTGAACAAATGGCTAAGGCAAGCCAATTCACGGTTAACCGTAGCTGGTTTAGTATCCCTGAGCCTTGAAAGTTTATAATCGTCAATATCGGTTGAACTTATAGCGGACAACTTTCCATCCTTAAAAAAGTCCTGCAGATGCTTTAGATAGTATAAGGTCGATTTCCATGAGCGGTTTTGTTTTATGTCCCGTATGTGTCGTATATAGTCCCCTGAAAACTCCCTTAGAGTAGGAATCTCGGCATCCAGCATATCATATTGACCAAGTTTAACCTTTAGTTCTATCTTCATCAGCATCTCCTTGGCCATAGTTTTTGTAACTACCCCTTTCTTCCCAAAGCTTACACGCTTGATTTTACATCTATCCTTATACTCACCTACCCATGACTCACCTCTTACAAATACGCTTCCCATAATTACTTACCTCCTTTCTTTAGAATTTCTTCTTTTATTTCCTTTGGTAAATGCTTCTCCAAATACTCAATTATAGCTTCCCTAACAATCTGAGCAGGTCTCATCTTCAGATACCATTGGGATTGATGGAGCATCTCCACGAACTCCGCAGGTGCTTTTACGTATATTGCTTTTTCCATAGGTTTTACCCTTTTACTTTTCTTCATAGCTTATAAGGCTAACATATTTAGAATATCCAGTCAAGCCGAGATGTAAAGAAAAGGACTTAAGTTGGTTTTAGAGGTTTTTCTATGGGTCTTTAGAATCTGTGGGTTTGGGTTAATCTTGTGATAGTAATCTGAGGGGGAAAGTCCTGATAAGGGTTTCATCGAGCTTATTAGGGGTGGGTTTAGT
>JBLNAE010000110.1:0-2706 GCA_050259195.1 Ignavibacteriales bacterium | reverse complement strand
CCGAATATGTATCATGTTTTGATCTCCTTTTTGAATGTATGAAAAAGCTAATACCTACATTTACATGCTAGGTCAAAAGAAGATTTCTCGTTTTTAAATAAACCTCACGATCCCTGCAATTCAGTCTATTTTTCGATGTAGAGAATATATTAAAAATGTCTCCTAAGTCAATTTAACGTGGTGTGGTGAGTTGCTTATCGCTCTATTTTGTCAGGAGCCGCAGCTTACCGTTGCGTATCTCATAGACCAACTTGCCCTTGCCACTCGGGCAGCATTGTGGGTCCGAAGGGAGATACTCTAGGGTTTTAAGAACGATCTTTCCGTCTTCGACGTTTATCTCGATAGGGTCCCTCACACCCCTTTCACCGGTCTGGACTGTTATGGGTTTCCAGTGATGGCTTGATAGAAAGACGGACAAGAAGTCAATATGGTTGTTGCCTTCTCCGCCTGCACCCTCAATTGTAAAGAGTACGATAAAGTCTTCAGTCCCGTCGCGATCAGAGTCATCAAGGGTGTCATAGTGCCTAAATTGACAATACTCATGACCATCTAGCTCATTGACCTTTTGGGCAATCGTGGATTCGACTAGATTGCTCTCAAGTTTGCATCCAGGGGGACTCGCATCTAAGTGGGAAGCAGCAATGGTAAAAAGCGTGATTAGAAGGATATAAAACGGCTTCACTAGGAACTCCCGGCATTTAATGGAAAACGTTCAGCTTCGGGATTGGTCAATTGCGTTGGCGGAGGTAAAATCGTGCTGGCTGTAATGCTGTGAATTAGGTGCTGAATTATCATTTATTTATTTGTCTTCTCCTATTTCATTTACATCTACCAATACTTTTGTGTAGTCATCTTCTGTTTGTGAATGGAATAGAGTTCCTACTATCTTTGCTTTTGCCTTTTCTTGCAACTTTGTATTGTATCTTGGTAGCTTTTCTGGCAGCAATATTAACTCAATTTCCTCAACGTTCTTTTCCGTCACATTTTCTTGATCATTTTCTTTAGCTTCTACGCATATTGGTTTTTTTTAACTTTATTGTCCATATTGTTTCTCCATTAATTGTTTTTTTATTTAACGTGCCCGATAATTCCACAGCTGCCGGATCATAGAATAAACAGTCTTGAGCATAGGAGGTTATTCTTAGCGTCATTACTATTATAAATATTAGTGTTGCTTCTATTAACTTCTTCATATCTTTTCCAATCCTACTTTGTTGAGTAATACATAATGCAAATCTCTTTCTAAGTCAATGGACGTAGTTTATGAAAGAGTAAAAAGTATTAAAATGGTTTTAACTCGGATATTTTAGAGAGTGCTCTTTCTGTGATGAGCCTTTTTCTAAGCGGCTTTGGCACGCTGTTTTCGAGCGGAGGAAATAGCCCGAAGTTTATATTCATGGGCTGAAAATCCTTTACACCTTCATCCGTGATATATCTTACAAGCGCTCCAATTGAAGTCTCGGGTGGAGGAACAATCGGTTTAGATTCCATCAAAATTCTTACTGCATTTATTCCCGCAATAATCCCCATTGCGGCGGATTCAACGTAGCCTTCGACTCCTACAATCTGTCCGGCAAAGAAAATAAGCTCATTCTTCTTTAGTTGAAGGGTTGGATGAAGGAGCTTTGGTGAATTTATGTACGTGTTTCTATGTATGCTTCCATACCTCATAAACTCTGCACTCTCAAGACCGGGTATCATTCTAAAGACCCTTTTCTGCTCAGGGTATTTGAGCTTCGTCTGGAATCCTACTGCGTTATACATCGTGCCGTCTTTGTTTTCCATCCTTAACTGAACTACGGCAAATGGCGCTTTCCCGGTGCGTGGGTCTGTAAGCCCTACGGGCTTCATGGGGCCAAATCTCAATGTATCTTTTCCCCTTTCTGCCATTACCTCTATTGGAAGACAGCTTTCAAAGTAGAGGGCTTTTTCAAACTCCTCTACCTGAATCTTTTCTGCATTTAAAAGTGCGTCTATAAATTTGTAATACTCATCTTTGCTAAAAGGACAGTTTATATAATCCCCTTCATTGGGATCTGAGGTAGTAATCAAGAGAGAGGGTAGTCGGGGAACCACTTTGTCTCCTCTTCCGTATCTCGAAGCCCGAAAGACCTTCGAGTAATCAATACTATCGGCGTCTATTATAGGAGATATCGCATCGTAGAAATAGAGACGAGATGCCCCGGTCATCCTTTTAATCTGCTCAGATAGGGACTTGGAGGTCAGGGGACCCGTGGCGATTATTATAGGGCCGTTTAGGTTCTTAGGGATTTCTTTGACCTCTTCTCTTATGATTTCAATAAGGGGATTTTCTTCAATCTTTTTTGTTAAATATAGGGAAAATTCCTCACGATCAACCGCAAGCGCCTTTCCGGCGGGAACCCTGGTACTGTCTGCCGCCTCGATTACAATTGAACCGAGCCTTCGCATCTCCTCTTTGAGAACCCCGCTTGCGTTGTCCAATGAGTCTGATTTAAGAGAGTTACTGCATACAAGCTCCCCTAGATTTCGGGTTTTGTGAGCGGGGGTGAGATTCTTAGGTCTCATCTCAAAGAGCCGGACTTTAGCACCGAGCCTTGTTGCTTGATGTGCCGCTTCGGCTCCGGCTAAACCACCGCCAATTATTGTGACGATTTTTTCTATGGGCATGGTTGAAAATACTACCCGACGGTGAAATGAGTTCCAATAAGAATGAGGGCTGTAACC
>JBLNAE010000109.1:0-9615 GCA_050259195.1 Ignavibacteriales bacterium | reverse complement strand
ACGGGCGATTTTTCTGCAAACGCTTCGGCTGTAGTATTGGCTACTTTTAAACCCCCAACGCAGTATGTTACACAAACGGCTCCTAAACCGCGCACGCGGGCGTAGGCGTCTGCCGCAAAGCCTGCTCCCTGTTCATCACACGTATTAATCAGTTGAAGCTTGCTGTGATCCAGTCGTTCGTAGAATCCAAGTACGTAGTCCCCGGGAATACCAAAGACGTGACGTACGCCATAAGCGTAGAGTCGTTGAATGAGAGAGTCACCGATTTGAGTTGAATTTTTCATGTTACTGTTTCTGAATCTCTGAAACCGTAAGGTCGTTTTCCGTTTCTTTAAGCTTGAATTTCACCTTATCGCCTTCTTTAAGACCTTTGAGCTGCTCTGGATTATCAACCTCATACTGCATAGTCATTGCCATCATAAAATCGGGAATCTCATTCTCATCTACACTAATCCGGTTTCCAGATACAGACCTTAATACTCCGGTTGCATCGTGGTACTTGGGCCACTCTGATTTTGCATTCCCTGTTTGCTCGCCCTGCCACGACTTTGCAATCTCTTGCTTGAGTTTGACAATATCATCCGCCATCTGCTTTTGCTCTTTTTGTAATTTTGTAATGCTGAATTCGGTGTAACCGACAGTAAGTAGAGCAAAGACAGCGACTACAAAGGCAATAATTGTTATTCCTTTCATCCGGGGTTGCCTCCTCTGGAATCAAATAATTCCTGGAATAGATTAGCATAAGAAAACGATAAACAGAATGCGGGAGGTATTGGATTTAAGATTAAAGGTTAATATACTTAGAACATGCGTAAGTTCCTCGAAGGACGAAAATCCCTTAAAAAATCGAACTACTCATTCTTTGAAACCGAGGTTGTAGAGGTTATTTCGGAATGGATGTGGGTTCTAATTATTATAACGCTTCTTGCTCTGACTGCGACCCTCATTAAGGCATAAAGAAAACGTTGTTGGTAGATCGTGGGGGCAGACATCTTAGACCCTTCAATCTCTTGAGATTCCTAATATCGTCCCCCACCTTATCTATCGGTGTCTCGATTATTAAATCTATATCCCTAAGGCGGGGGGCGTTCACAATGGCTCTGAAGCCCTCAATGCCGATTTTCCCTTTACCTATGTGTTCATGCCTGTCCTTTCTCTCGCCGAGTCCGACCTTTGAATCGTTCCCGTGTAGGAGTTTTAATTTCTCTAATCCGATAACAAAGGAGAATTCATCAAGCGTTTTTCTGACCGCCTCCTCCGTCCTGATATCATATCCCGAAGCAAAGACATGGGCTGTATCGAGACAGACTCCTAAATCCGGATTGCCTACCTTCTCAAGAATCTCCGCGATTTCTTCAAACCTGTCGCCTATTATTTCTCCCTGACCGGCCGAGAGTTCAATTAACAGTTTGGTTGAGTTGTTGCTGGCGTCTAAAATTCTTTTAAGTCCATTCACTACGTTTTTGATTCCCAGCGATTCCCCAACGTCCTTTGCGCTTCCGAGGTGTGTGATAACGTACTTCGCCCCTATGATACTTCCCCTTTTCATCTCTCCCTCGATTAGCAATATTGAAGAGAGCCTTATCCGGCGATTTTTTGAGGCGAGGTTTATGAAGTAGGGTGTGTGTATATAGCAATCGGTGAAGTTGTATGCAGAGCATTCCTTTAAAAAGGCCTCGACTGTGTTTTTGTAGAGCGGAGGCGGGTTTCCACCGTGAGGAGACCTAGTGAAAATCTGAAAACACTCGCAACCGATCTTATAGGCGCGAGACGGGGCTTTGTCAATTCCTCCTGCAACAGAGACATGAGCGCCGAACTTCATTCGGGTTAGTATATTTCATAAATACAATTTAAAAAGCGACTAATTCTGTCTTATTAAATGTGTAAATAGCGTTAACGCGGCGTAAACTCCGTTTACATATTTAAAAGTCAAATGTCATTAGCTGCTTATGATCAAAGTCGCTCCTAAAGATAAAAAGTTGTAAACAGCATTTATGTTTTTAAAAATTGTTCCGAGATAAAGATGTAGTGGTTTGAGGAAGTTGCGATTTGACATTGGGTTTGCACCTCCCATGCCATAAAAAGCGTCTAAATCTTAGAGGTAAACAAAGATGAGAGTTTTTGTCCGGAAAGTAACACTTGTAATAATTTTTCTTCTATCGGCTGGACTCAGCACCGGATCGGCTGAGGAGCGGAAAACCTTGGAACTCAGAATATTTGGGGTATGTCCGGCCTGCGATGGCGATGTTAAATCAAGGGTTTTAGCCATTCCCAGAGTCGTAGAGGCTAACCTCGACCTAGTCAAAAAGAAACTTTTTGTGGCGCTCAACTCGGAGTCTGCAAATGAGACGAAAATAATAATAGCGCTGGAACAGGGCGGATATGAAGTAAGGCGTCCATTTAGAGCGGAGAGGCTTGAGAGGGTGGCTCTTGAAGTTTCCGGAATAAAGGATAAAAGCGATATAACCGAAATCGAAAGAACGTTTTACGCCTTCTACGATGTAGATAATGTAGAGGTATCGAATCAGTCGGACAATATCATTGCAACCATAGATTTTAAAAAAGGCGGACTTGACCCGGGACAGTTAGCGATGTCTCTAAGGGATAGTTTGCCCCAGGTAGGTGTTAAAATAATACCAAGCCGGGAGATGCTGGAGGCTCAGGTCGGAACAGAGACAAAAGCGCAGAGCGTCAAACACCAGTAGGATTCAGTGGATTATTTATCATAAAATTGTCATTTTTTTGCACTCTTACCTCTCAATTGCTGAAAATCACCCACCCATGCCCGAAATACGCACAATTTGTTAGAGAGAAATAACCTCTCATTTTTCTAAGTCCTTGAAAATACTCAAGTCGTGGTTAGATTAAGTATTGGCATGTAACTTGCATATATAGAAATCAGGAGGAAAAAAAGAAATGACCATAACAATAGCTCCTTTTACAGTTGACCCAAGATGTAGCTACACAGCGCCGCTGTTTGGAGATGCAGAAAAAGAGGTATATGCTCAAAAGAATCCTCTTACCTACTGGAGAATCTACATAGACGACAAATACGTTTCCTACACATCGAGTAAGGAGTTGGCTGAAAAGACAAAGATGTGGATGGAGAAGTGGTTAAAGGATAGACTTTAAAAGAAAAAGAGAGAACCCCTTAAAGGGGGTTCTCTTGGTCTTTGAAAAAAGTCAAGTCAGACGTCTCTAACAAAATATGCTTTTTAATATCCAAAACTGTTTAATAACAAACCTGGGGAGGGCGCAAAAAATACTGTTGGGAATTATGCGTCATCATTATTTGCATTAATCTGTGTTTGTTCTCCCCTTATAGACTCTATTTTATTTCCAAATACCAGCATTATGAGCGCTCGTGCTGATTGAGATTATAACTCTTTTTTACCTGATTGGCTTGAAACCCCATACGGACATCGTTAGTTTAAATATATAAAAAGGTCAAAAGACCAAATTAGTTTTTCAAGTTGGGAGATTAAAAAGATGAAAAAGAAACTTATGATAATTGGCTTGGCATTGGCGATGCTCTTTAGTATCGGATATTCGAGCCAAGCTCAAGCCAACACGACAGTTAGCTTCGGTCTGTTTTTCAATGCCCTTGCTCCTTATGGCAACTGGATATCAACGCCGGATTACGGGTACGCATGGTCTCCTACCAATGTTGGGCCAGATTGGGAGCCTTATACTAACGGACACTGGGTCTGGACGGATTATGGATGGACATGGGACTCCTATGAATCCTGGGGCTGGGCTCCGTACCATTACGGAAGGTGGATATATACCGATTATTACGGGTGGGTCTGGATACCGGGCACCAGATGGGCGCCTGCATGGGTAACGTGGTATACTGGCCCCCAATACATCGGATGGGCCCCTCTTCCGCCTGATGAGGGCTTTTCACTAGAGGTAGGATTTAGTTTTTCCAACTACCATTACTATGCCCCTAGAGAGGCTGTATTTGTTCCATCGGGCTTTTTCCTGAGTACTCGCATCCATGACGTAGTCGTTCCACGGTCGAGGAACGTTACGATCATCAACAACACGAAAAACATAAACAACATAACTATTGAGAATAACAGGGTTATAAATCGAGGCCCCGATGTGAACTCTGTCGAGAGGGCTACAAGAAAAAGGGTTGAAAAGGTAAATCTGGTTGATAGGAATGTAGATGACCGTACGATTATCAAAGGCGGTGGCAAGGTCAATCGAGTAGAGGGAAAAGACTTCTATGTATATCGTCCCAATGTGGTTAAGAAGGGAAATGAGACGCCTGTAATTAAAAAGAATGTCGAAAAGAATACTATACAAAATAGAAACAGAAATGCGGAAATTCGAAACGAAGGTAACTTCCAAAACCCAGCTAATCAAGGACATACGGTTAAGAAGAACAAAAATGAGGCAATTCAAAACCAAGGAAACGTCCAGAACCCAACCAATCAAGGACATACGGCACATAGAAAGAATGTTGAGAACAACCCCGCGTATAGGGGGAATACAAATCAAGAAGTAAATATTCAGAACGAAAAAAAGAATAAGAAACATGAAAAGCCTGTAGACCAGAATAACCCTCAGAATCCGAATCAACGCCAACAGTACCCCATGAGACAGGATAATAACAAAACAGGGAATCCCTTCATAAGGCAAAATACCGTTCAATCCCACAGCCCTGCTATACATTCGGAAAACCGCCATCTAGTATATAGAAATACGGAGAAACAATTTTCATCAAAAGGGTCGTCAGGAAATACAGGAAACTTTAAACAGTTCCAGGGAGCAACAAACAACAGCCCGCACTCGTATCCTTATATCAATTCTCAAAAACCGCATTATCAATCTAATCTGGGTGCTAAAGAACAGAAAAGAGATTTTAGTAGACAGCGCTCAAATAATAACGGAAACGTGGATTCACGCCGAAATCACAAACAAACCGACCAGAACGGTTAATCCAATTGTATAAATTAGTTGGAACACTACTCTCTCAATCCCCAAACTATACTACAGGCTATACGCGATTTGTTCGTTGCCGCTTCATTTGGTAGATTAAGGAATCCATTGATTAATCAATCAAAGCCTTACGGGGGTACCAAAGGCCATATCTAACAAAGGGCAATTAGCTGTTTTACTTATATCTGTCACTTCATTGGGAACGTTTCTTCGCCTCTTCAGGCTCGGCTCAAATAGCCTATGGCTTGATGAATCTATGAGTGTTTGGTTTGCTAACCGCTCATTAGGAGACGTGCTCCTGATGCAGCCGAGCGGAGATGTTCACCCGCCCCTTTACTACTTGATTCTCAGCTTATGGATAAGGCTCTTTGGAAGCGGGGAATTTCAGGTGAGGCTCCTTTCAACCGCTTTCGGGGTTGCTAGCATACCTTTGCTCTACATAGTTGTGAAAAACCTATTTAGAAATTCATCAGCTGCCTTGGTTTCGGCGTTTATTCTCTCCATATCTCCATTTCATGTCTATTATTCACAGGAATCGAGAATGTACAGCCTTCTTACCTTTTTTGTCCTTTTGTCAATCTTTTTTATGATCCAGATGCTCTCGATTGGTAACCAAAAAGAAAGAGCGGGAAAAACCCTTTTTTATTCTATCGGTTACGTCCTTTCCACGGTAGCGGCCCTTTATTGTCACAATATCGCCCTATTTCTGCCAGTAGCTCAGAATCTCTTTTTCATAATCTTCTGGAGGAGACGCAAGCCTTTATTAAAATTTTGGATATTGTCCGGAGCGACGATCCTGCTCCTCTGGGCTCCCTGGGCTTCTTCTTTCTTTGAACAAAGTTCAATGGTGCAGAAGGGATTCTATGCTCCGCGGATTACGTTTGGGGGTATAGCCAACGTTTTCGCCATTTTTAATAATGGTCCTGCTTTTTGGCTATTTAATTGGATAAATATAAACCACCTAGACATCCTCCAGGGAAGATGGGTTCTACTAACCTTTATCTTCTTTGGTACTCTATTTTTAATAGGAGTTGCTTCCATGCATCACAATCCTTTGCCTTTGGCGCTTCTTCTGTTTACCTTTTTTGTTCCAGTAGGGGCTGAGGTTTTAATAAGTTTAAAGCGCCCTATTATCGCTACACAGACCCTTATATGGGCTTCCGTGCCCTATTATGTTTTAATTGCAAAGGGAATCGTCGCATTAAGAAACAGGTGGGCAGTTTGTATGGGAATTGTTTTCCTTATCATATTTAACTCTTCTGCGCTTTATAAATACTACACCGAATTTGAGAAAGAGCGCTGGGATCTTGCCGCACAGTACGTTTCCGAAAATTTAGATAAAGATGATCTGATTCTTTTTAGCTCAGGCTTTGGACAGATTCCGTTTGATTATTATTTTGACAGATATGATAAGATAAACATTGAAGAACACGGCGTTCCTCAAGACCTCAGCGAGAAGAAGGTGACTTTAGAGAGTTTGTTCCCATTGGACAAATTAATACAGGGCCACAAAAGGGTATGGCTTATATATAGCCACGAGGAATTTACAGACCCTCAAAGGCTCTCTAAGGCAACTCTTGAGAAGAGTTATTGCCTTTTCAAGGAGAGAGATTTCAAGAGCAGTCAGAATAGCATTGTGTGTTACCTATTTGAGAAGTGTGAGCAATGAATAAAGGATCTCGAGAGGAGAAAAAAGTCCACATAAGCAACTTGGATGAATTTTTTGCTGAATCCTTTGTAGATAGCAAAGAAAAGCCGCTAAAGATTGCAATCCGCAAAGAGGAGTCTCAAGGCTATATATCGGTTCTGCTACTTACAAATGGAGAGGGTATGGAGGATGGCGGTATAGATTTTGAATTATCTCCATGCGAGTGCGTAGAATTTGAAAATATGCAGATTTCAGATTTTATTAAAAAACCCGTTTTTACGAGTTCTGCTTATGAGTTCTTTGACTTTATGTTTATGTTCTTTAGCTCGCTTGAGTGCCTTGTGGATTTTACGGGAGACACATGGAAGGTAAAGGTTTTAAAAACCAGTGAGGCTATATACATGTAGGGGCGAACCTTAGTACGCTACAAATCAATGTGGCATTTCAATAGAAAATCGGTGTAGCAATTCACACACCTAACCGAACTCAGGCAGAATTTCCCGTTCATAGAACCGGAAGAAACCTTCTTGGTCCGGGTCAACTTGATGAATATAGACGTGGTCATAACCTGCATCAACAAATTTCTTGATCGCCGCGATGTGTCGGTCAGGGTCGGGGCTGCAGATAATCTTACCCGCGACATCTTCTTCTTTAACCAAGCCGCAGGCCTGCTCAAAGTGGGCTGGCGTCGGCAGTTCCTGTGATAACTCGCCTTTAATACCAGCATTAGGCCACCACTCATAAGCGGTGCGCCGCGCCTCGGATTCAGTTCGCGCCCAGCAAACCGTAAGTTGTCCATAGCGAGGCTTGCTACCACCCCCGCCTGCCTTAAATCTCTCTATAAGTTCACCCTCAGGGGCAGTGCTAACAAAACCGTCTCCAATGCTTCCGGCTGCCTCGGCGGCCTTGGGTCCGCTCGCTGCAACCATAATCGGAGGTAACTCATCCGGGAGCGTATATATGCGGGCGTTCTCGACTGTGTAGTAGTTACCCCAGTAGCTCTGCGTACCACCCTGCCAAAGGAGACGTATTATCTCCACCGCCTCTTTAACCATCTCAAGACGGATATCAGCGGGCGGCCAGTGGTCACCGAGGATGTGTTCATTCAAGTTCTCGCCTGTCCCGACACCGAGAAAAAAGCGGCCTGGCATCATTGAAGCCGGCGTAGCAGCTGCCTGAGCGATGATTGCTGGATGAATCCGCATTATCGGGCATGTTACGCCCGTGCCCAAGCGTAGATGATCGGTGGTATGAGCGATCCCTCCTATAACACTCCAGACAAACGGGCTTTGGCCCTGACAATCTATCCAAGGGTGATAATGGTCAGATATTAAAGCGAATGGAAAACCGGCCTCCTCTGCCCGTTGGGCATATCGAACAAGATCTTTGGGGCGGTGCTCTTCACTGGAAAGCGCATATCCAATTTCGACCATAATACTTACCTCGATTAATCTAGTATGATTAATTTCCACTCTTTAGGAGCAATATCTATACCAGAAGGTTTGTTTTTTAATTATTAAATGTTTGCAAGAGGTTGCAAATAAAGTGGTATTTAAGAAATCAGAAATCTGCTTCTCTGGGCAGTAATACGCTGCAGAAGCTGTGTAAATTGGCACATAGGAGGAAAGAAGTTGAGTAGGGAATCCGGGTTACGAATTCCCTACCTTCTTAAAGGAGGATGGAGGATGACTTTAAAGTTAAGTCTATTTATTAAGTTATAAAATAAAAATAAAGCCATTTGTTTAAATGTCAAGGGGGCAACTTCAAATAATGTAAAAATATTTTGGTTCTCCTCAAAATTGTAATCATGCTAGCTACTTATGGTCATTTGAATCTTCGTTGGTGGTGAAATTGGTAGCAAAACTTCTATAATTCGCTAAGTCATCCATAGCCCTCTTAACCGATTCCTTGGGATGAACATACCTCATACTCATATTAATAGTTGAATGTCCCAATGCCTTGGAAATGGTGGATATATCCTTTCCCATCTCAGCTAATCTGGTGCCACAAGTATGTCTCAGACCATGAAAACTCATTCCTTCAATCCCTAAGCTTCTACACAACTTAGTAAACTTATCCGACAGCGTAGAGACGGTTAACGCCATAGCTTCAGGGAATACATGCTCACTTTTACGTGATTTTAGCTTGGCTTCCAGTAGCACTCTTCTAACTGTGGGATTTATGGATATGGCATGAGTTTTCTTATTCTTTGAGTATGTAGCTTCTATGGGTATCGTGTTTGAGTTAAAGTCAATGCGCGTCCATTTAAGAGTTCTAATCGAATTCAACCTGAGTCCTGAATATATAGCTATTTGTATCATGCTCTTTAGTGGTTCCTTGGCGTTAGCTAGAAGTAAATCTTCTTCCTCTAGGGTCAATACTCTGGTTTTTTGGTTATCTACTGGCAAAAGCCCCGCTATTGATACAGGATTGTTAGCGTAAAACTTATCGCACCGCTTAGCATAGTTAAATAGGTGTCGAACAAAACTTAACGTTTTATCTATGGTTGCAGGTTTCTTACCTTCTTGAATTTTAATCCGTTTGTAGTCCTCAATATCAGCCGACTTTATCTCTGATAGCTTTTTGCTTCCAGATAATAAAGCAAACCTTTTTACGCAATCCTCAGCCTGTTTCCAAGCCCTATTTTGCTTTATATCTCTCAAGTATGAGATAAAATCAGGGATAAAATCACTGAAACTAGGTGGGTCTCGTATTAAATCCCACTGGCCTAGTTTGACTTTACGCTTTAACTCTTGCTCTACTTGCCTGGCCATAGCCTTTGTTACTATTCCTTTCTTGCCTACGGACCACTTTAATTTCTTTCCATTAGGCAAGGAAACCTCTATGTACCAATAACCTTTTCTCTCATATACTGACATAGCTAATTACCTCCTTTTTTTAAGATTTTGTCTTTTATATCTTTAGGTAGATGCTTTTCGAGATACTCAATTAAAGCCTCTCTTACGATCTGAGCAGGCCTCATTTTGAGATGCCATTGAGACTCGTTAAGCATCTCC
>JBLNAE010000108.1:0-5880 GCA_050259195.1 Ignavibacteriales bacterium | reverse complement strand
ACTGCTGGAACCTGCGATGGCAGGTCTGGTATGGAGGAAATCGCTCTGGCAAATCTTTCCAACGAGCACCGCTACGCAGTATCCAGAGTATCCCATTTAGAACCTCACGGTTATCTCTCCAAGGTCTACCACGTCCATCCTGGCGTCGAGTTAATCTGGCCTCGATTATGGGATTTCAAACCACTGAGCTGGTAAGCGCACCTGCTTATGTAACAACTAAAGGGACAATCATTGCTCTTACTCGTGAACTTGCTGTTAGGTGGATTCATCACAATATAAATGTGAACGCAATTGCTCCTGGGTGGTTTCCCACACAAATGACAGATCCAATTCTTAACCCTGATAGGATGGGGAAGGGAAATGAGCTACTACGCTCTATCCCGGCAGGAAGATTCGGCGGAGAGCATGATCTAAAGGGAGTTACAGTCCTTCTCGCTTCCTCAGCTTCGGATTACATTGCAGGACAGGCAATAATCGTAGACGGAGGTACTTTGGCGAGATATTGAGATTCCTAAAAAGCTATCCTCTATTTTTTATCTACAACAAGGGGTTTCCAAGACCTCTATTCGGCTTGGATCCATCTCGGGTTTCGCGCTTTTGTATATACTGAGCTTGCCTCGAAGGAAGCCAGCCCAAGGGAGTGCAGTCTTAACTGCCATATAAACTCACACAAATTTCAAGGAAAATTCCTGTTTATGTCTTATGTTTAAATTGATTATGAGTGGCGTAACGGCCTCTATCATCATCGAAGACTCAAGTGGTCCAGCATCGAGCGCTCTCAAATCCGGTATCTCTTCCGTGATTCTCTTTACCACGTCTTTCGCGTCTTTGTCATCCCCACATATCACAACGTCATAGTTCAGTATATGATCTATTTCCCTTAACGCCTTTGCAGGAAGGTTGTGATAGGCAGAAACTAATTTTACAGTCTCAGGCAAAGCCTCTTTTATTTCAAGTGCAGCAGAGCCTTGAGGAGGGGGAGAATAGACAAAAACCTTTCCCTTTTTAACCATCGGAACTACAGGAGAAATCACGATTTGGCTTGTAAAGCTATCCTGGATTTGACGGATGGTTGAAGCCGCATGCTCGAATGGTATGCTTATTACGACCACCTCAGCCGCGCGGGCAGCCTCAGCATTAACCATACCCTCTATGCGCGAATCAATACGAAGTTTAGAAAGCACTTCCTTGTATTCGGATGCGATTCCCTTTGCTTTTTCATCGCTTCTTGAGCCTATAAAAATCTCGTGCCCTATCTTCGACCAACGGAGCACCAGTCCTTCAGCAATGTCCCCCGTGCCGCCTAAAAGAGCAATTCTCATACTTGATATCTCCAATTTTGGTTTGAGTTTTCATTAATCTAGAAGCTATCTCAAAAATACCCTTTGGGCTTTTCCAAGAGGCATAAATACTAGCTTAAAGTGCTATTATGACCATTTTTGAGATGACTTCTAATCAATTTCCGGTCAGGTCAAGTCCTCTTGAGATTCTATATCAAACACATCATCTATTCTTCCATCCCTTACAAGCCTCTCATCTACAAGGATTTCGTAAGAATCGGCATAAAACGCATTTCCACAGCACCGAAACTGCGGAAGGTAGAATCTGTCACTATCGAGAATCTGGTTAAAATACTCCTTTGTTCCCTCAAAAATGGTTTCTTTATAAGTCGCCTCGCATCTAGGGCAAACTTTTTTAAAAATGAGTTTAATCATCTTCATCTATACTCCAACCCTCTAGATACAAAAATGGCTAAGGTCTCGAAGCTTAGAAGCCTTTAACTCGAAGCTCTAACGTTTATAGCCCTGGGTCCGCGCTTGTCTTTCTCCACGTCGAATTCCACTGAGTCCCCCTCCTTTAAGCTCTTAAAGTCAATTCCCTGGAGACCCGTAATATGAAAGAAGAGTTCTCTCCCATCCTCTGCCTTTATAAATCCATAGCCTTTGCCTTCCATTACCTTCTTTATTTTCCCTTTAGGCATGTGCCTCTCCTCTTATTAATTTCATCCCCCATTCAACTACCTTATCCTTCCTTTTCCGTCATGCGATTTTCCAGACCAGGGCGCAGTGAACCTTTTACAGTAATGATATAGAGTTCTGTATTTCTCCTTATCTGCCTGCGTATTATTGAGCCGCGTATAGCACTCAAAACAGGCTATCTTACCATCAATGTGCCTGTCTCGAAAATTTCCCTCCAGGACTGGAGCCTCGCAGAAACGGCATTTCTCCGACTTCATTTTTTATCCCTCTTTACTAAGATTGCTATTTTCGTTTTATCTGGATTTTAAACTCCTCTAGAATCGCTTCCCCACCGCATGGCTCTAAGGTGTGTGGAAGTTGGTGTCTTACTGATGCCTGGATACACTCCAATTGGGTTCCCAGATTCTCTAAAGGGTCGGAATATAAACATAATTACATATATTATGAATTATTTCGGTCAATAACTCAATCCCTATTTATTTTCAAAATTTGATTAGGTAGAAGGCCGCAGGGATGAAGGTAACCCTGTCCTATAGTTACCCGTTTGATAAATTACCAGCTTTAAGCCTTTTCATAAATAAATCAAATTTATTATTTTGACCAACGCCCAGGACTCTGATGGTCTTCAGTCTTGATGTCTCTCCTCTTATAATCTGCACACTCGATTTTGAAACCCCAACTGCTTCTGCCATGATTTCTCTCAGTCTTTCATTTGCTTTTCCATCTTGAGGTGCAGCGGCAACCCTTACTTTGACCCTTCCATTTTGAAACCCGACTATCTCATCGCGCGATGCTTTCGGCTGAACCTGCACTTTAATAGTTACTCCAGACTCTTCCTTGGAATCAGGCATTAAAGTGTTCCCGTTTTTAATCTGAATCCAAATTCCCTCAAGCTCCCTATGAGAAACTGATCTAAAAAAACAATTACTATGAGAACTAAAATTGGGGACAGATCAATTCCGCCCAGAGGCGGTATGATTCTCTGCACATACCTTAGCACCGGATCTGTTGCCCTGTATAGAAAATTTACAATCGGGTTGTATGGATCCGGGCTTACCCACGAGATTATGGCTCTTACAATAATGAGTAGCATATAAACATTGAGCAAGAGATGAAGCACCTGTGCAAGCGCCATAATAAGGTTTCCAAGAACAGCCATAGTCATCTCTTTTCCTCCTTGGATAATTCTTTTGAACGCCTCACGGCAGCCTCGACAGCCGAATTGACGATACCTCTAAGCCCGCGCACCTCAATCTCCTTTATTCCTTCAATTGTCGTTCCAGAAGGAGAGGAAACTCTATCTTTGAGTTCCGCGGGATGAATCCCGCCCTCGAGCACCATCCGGGCTGTGCCATAAACGGTCTGCGCTGCGAGTCTCATTGATATACTTCTCGGAAGCCCCATCTTTACCCCGCCATCCGCAAGAGCCTCGATAAAGATTGCCACAAAAGCCGGACCGCTTCCGCTAAGCCCTGTAACGGCGTCAAGAAGCTCTTCGCTTTCAACAATATACGTAATTCCTACAGAATCAAAAATCCTCTTTACGTCTTCCCTCTCTTCTTGAGTTACAGAAGGGACGCAGTAGAGAGCCGAAGCCCCTGCAAGCACGAGCGCAGGGGTATTGGGCATCACGCGAACTACTTTTATCTTTTCATTTCTCATGATAGAGGCCGTAGGAATTCCCGCCGCAATTGATATAAGAATCTTCTTAGTAATTAAATAATCATTTATTTCATCTATAACCCCTCCGACTAAATTCGGCTTTACGGCAAGCACAACGAAATCGGAGAACTTCACAACCTCCGGATTCTTTTGAGTGACCTCAACGCCATAGATTGAAGACATAAGGTCTAATCTCTCCTGTAAGACATCGCTCATAATTATCCGGTCTTTCGTAAACACCCCGGATGAAAGAAGCCCTTTTACAAGAGCCTCGGCCATATTTCCCGCACCTACGAAACCGATTTTCTTCATATCTTCCTCCATTTGTCTGCATAAGAATTGCTTAGCCACAAAGACACGAAAGCACAAAATTTTGCGACTCTATTTCTGCCCTTTGAGTCTACCTTAAAACTCATATTTCTCCCTGGTGCCTTAGTGGCTGAATGACTATAATCTCGGCCCAAAAATCGCCGTTCCAATTCTTACAATCGTTGCTCCCTCTTCAATTGCGACCTCAAAATCCCCGCTCATCCCCATAGAAAGCTCCTTGAGGTTCGGAAACCTCTCTTGGAGTCTGTCCCTTAGTTCTCTTAATTTTCTGAAATATGGCCTTGCCATTTCAGGATTATCAAAAAATGGGGGCATTGTCATAAGCCCGTTTACCTCGATTCGCAGAAAACTACTTAGCTCAGCTAAAAAATCGTCTAACCGTCGGGACTTAATTCCGCCCTTTACCTCTTCTTCGCCTATATTTACTTCAATAAGAACCGGAACATTAGTCCCAATTTTTTCCGCCCTCTTATTTATCTCTTGGGCGACGGAAGCGCTGTCGAGCGAGTGAATAAGACTGATACCGTCTAAATATTTCACCTTATTCTTTTGAAGGCGGCCTATAAAATGCCACTCAACCTTTCTCCCAATGGCTTTTTCAACAAAGTCGCGCTTGTCTCTAAACTCCTGAGCGTAGTTTTCTCCAAACGCATTGACGCCCAGCCCTGCGGCTTCAATAATTCTTTCCGCATTAACCCCCTTTGTTACCGCAACGAGATTTATTTCCCCAACGCCTCTTCGTGCTCCAGAAGCCACCTTTTCGATTCTCTCTCGAACCCTTTTTAGATTTTCAGATACGCTCATACTCGCCGAATAATTTTAAAACTCCAAGTCTCGTAAGCACGCCAATTACTTGGGCAAGAGGAAGCCCCACAACGTTTGTATAGGAGCCGCTTATCTCTTCAATCATAAACGCCCCGATGCCCTGCGCTCCGTATGCCCCGGCTTTATCCATAGGCTCCCCCGTCTTAATGTAACCTTCTATCTCCCACGGCGCAAGGGTCTTAATCTTAACGCGGCTCTCTACAAAATTCCTGTATAGAATCTCCGCCTTAGGCTTTACAATCGAAAACCCCGTAATGACCCTCTGCTCCTTTCCCCCAATTTTCTCAAGCATAATTGTTGCCTCTTTTTCATCGTTAGGTTTGCCCAATATCTCTCCGTCTATCACGACAATCGTATCCGCCCCAATAACTACAGAGTCACCGTCTAAATTTCTGGAAACGCTCAGGGCTTTTTCAGTAGAGGCCCTGAGCGCAAAATCCTCCGGGGATTCGCCACGGAGCGGAATCTCATCTATGAGGCTGGGTATGACTTCAAACCTTAATCCGAGCTTTTCCAGGAGCTCTTTTCTTCTGGGAGACGATGAAGCCAAGATTATTTTGGAGACCATCTTCATGATTTCATCTCAAATTTATGTATAACTATATCATGTAAGTTAATTAAAACCCGCCTAATCTCCACCAATGTAAATTGGGGCAGGATCAGTTATATAAAAACAACCTTATTCCCCACAATTAAGGTATCTAATTGGAACTCGGCGCTTTCCGTATTTAAAGTTGAACTGAAAGGATAAAAGCAATATAATTAGAGTTAACATACCTTCGGGGCATAATAAATTAAGAGATAAATTTATAAATGAATCAGGGAACTCAAGGAGATTAACTGCCTTTCCAGTGGTATATAAGTCCTTTAATTTAGAGGTTTATAAAATCTGCATTTGAACTTAGTTAAGACTAGAAAATGTAGATATAGGGATGCGGTGCACCAGTGATAAAGATTCACCGGTTGCCTCACCAGATAAGATGGCTGATCGAGATAGTGGCTACCACTATCATCTACTATGGAGCGGCTCGATTAAGCTTGTTCCTGGCCTTTCAAAACACAAACGCATCACCGGTATGGCCTC
>JBLNAE010000107.1:0-8199 GCA_050259195.1 Ignavibacteriales bacterium | reverse complement strand
GGGGGCAGAAGAGGCTCTGCGAGAGGCGCACGAGGAATCAGAAAAAAGGGTCGAGGACAGAACTAGAGAGCTGATAAGAGCTAACGAAGAGTTACGGTTTGAAATCGCAGAGCGCCAGAGGATGGAAGAGATGCTTCTGGAATCAAGGAATTTCTATCTCAAACTATTCGATGAGTTTCCCACTCTCGTATGGAAATCGGGCATTGACACTAAATGTGATTACTTCAACAGAAGCTGGCTTGAGTTTACAGGAAGAACTATGGAGCAAGAAATAGGAGAGAGTTGGACAGAAGGAGTTCATCCGGAGGACTTAGAGAGGTGTGTAAAGACGTATCTCAATGCATTCGATGGGGGTGATCCATTTGGGATGGAATATCGTCTGCGCAGGCATGATGGGGAATACCGCTGGATTGTTGACTTTGGGAGACCATTTTACAATCTCGAGGGAGAGTTTGCCGGATATGTGGGGTCATGCTATGACATCACCGAGCGCAAGAGGGCGGAGGGGGCACTGCGTAAGTCCGAAGAGCGCCATCGCGACCTTGTAGAGAACAGTGAGGACCTAATCTGCACACATGATTTGGAAGGAAATATCATAAGTGCCAACCAGGCACCGGCGCGACGATTGGGTTATGAGCAAGCTGAAGAGTTTCTTGGTCTCAATATCAGCGACTTTCTCGCTCCAGGAGTACGTCACTTATTCAATCCCTACATCAATGCTCTCCTGAAGGAAGGCCATGCCCACGGACTCATGAAAATCCTGACCCGTGATGGGGAGGAGAGAATCTTGGAGTACCGTAACTCCCTGCGCACGGAAGGCATAGATAAACCTATAGTGCGGGGCATGGCACACGATGTAACGGAGCGCAATAGAGTAGAGAAGGCACTGCAAGAGTCAAATCAATTCAATAAGGCGATCATCTGGAGCGCAAGCGAGGGAATTATCGTCTATGACTGCGAATTAAGATATGTACTGTGGAATCGGTTTATGGAAGAACTGACTGGTTTGCCCGCGGAGCGGGTGATAGGTAAATATGCCCTGGACCTATTTCCCCACCTGCATGAACAGGGGGTTTATTCCATGCTCCAAATGGCACTCATGGGAGAAACTGTATCCTCTCCCGACGTGCCTTATTACGTACCACAGACCGGGAAATCGGGATGGGTCTCCGGCTCATACGGGCCACATCGCGATGCGAACGGCAATATCATCAGCGTGATCGGACTGGTGCGTGATACTACTGAGCGCAAGAGAATTGAGACGGCGCTACGCGAAAGTGAGGAACGCTACAGGTCACTGATTGAGAATGCCCCTGTCTGTATACACGAGATAGACCTGAGCGAGCACCCGATGTCTATGAATCGAGTAGGCCTTCAGATAATGAACGCCAAGGATGAGAGTCAGGTCTGTGGACTTTCCTACCTCGATGCCGTTGCTCCGGATGATCGTAGACGCATTAGTACATTACTGACCAGTGCCTACGAAGGAGAGGCATCGGAGTGCGAGTTCAGGGGCGTAGGGGAGCATGTCTTCGCATCGAGTTTCATTCCCCTTAAGGGTGCTGATGGATCAATCCTGAAGCTCATGGGTATTACACAGGACATCACAGAGCGCAAACGGGTGGAGAAAGCCCTAAGAGAAAACCTTATCCAGTTATCCAAAAAGAATCGTTATGAGACAATCATAAGTACAGTGACCCGGAGTGTTCATCAATCAATTAATCTACAGGAGGTTTTGGAAAACGCTGTTGAGTCCATGAATAAAAATATAGATCGGGCTGACATAATTGGAATTTATCTGGCTGAAGGAGAGGAAGCGGTTCTGAAGGCTCATAGAGGTCTTCCTGCTCAGTATATTGAGAGAGCGGCAAGAATACTCTATCCGAAGGGTCTTACATGGAAGACAATCATAGAGGGGAAACCCAGGTATTGTGCAGATGTGGACAGAGACGAGTTTATTAGCCTTGCCGGAAGGGAACTAGGAATGAAGAGTTATTTGTCTATGCCTATTCGATTTGAGAGCAGGACAATAGGTTGTATAAATATAGGTTCTTTGAAGAAGGATTCATTTGATGAAGAGGAATTAAGACTGCTGGAAACTGTGGCACAACAAACCGAAGTGGCCCTTGATAAGGCACAAATAGCGGAGGCACTACGGCAATCCGAGGAACAATACCGTACTCTCTTTGATCAATCTCCTGTTGGAGTATATATATATACGATAAAGAATTCAGGATTGTCCAATGCAATGAACGTATGGCCCGGATTCTACAGTCATCTTGTGATAGAATCGTTGGACTTGGTATGAAGAATCTAAATGACAGGGGATTTATCTCTGTTATGGAGAGGACGCTAGGAGGCGAGTTCTGTCGAGAGGAGCGTTTCTATGAGGCCACAAGTAGCGGAGCGAAGCTGTGGCTGTCGCTGAGTCTCTCTCCGTTGCGCGATGCCGATGGGAAGGTTATCGCTGGAATGGCCGTGGTAGAAGATATCACAGAGCGCAAGCAGGCGGAAGAGCAAATCAAGGTATCGCTTGAAGAAAAAGAGGTGCTTCTAAAAGAAATTCACCATCGGGTCAAAAATAATTTGCAGGTCATCTCGAGTCTCCTCGACCTTCAGTCCAGATATATCAAGGATGAACAGTCCCATAAGATATTCAAGGAAAGCCAGAGCCGTATCAAATCAATGGCCTTTGTCCACGAAAAATTGTATCAATCCAAAGACCTGGCAAGAATTAACTTTGCTGAATACATCCGAGACTTGGCAGCTAATTTGTTTCATTCTTACGGAGTTAGTTCCACCGCTATCAAACTGAAGATAACTGTTGATAATACCTTCCTGGACATTAATACAGCCGTTCCTTTAGGTTTGATTATCAATGAGCTTGTTTCAAATTCTCTTAAACACGCCTTCCCAGAGAGCAGAGAGGTAGTGCGAGATGCTACTTGCGGTAGCAAGCATCGAGCCTATGAAGAGGCTGAAATCCAAATAGACCTTAATTCGGGTAATCATAGAGACAATCCCTTGGGTCGCCGGTATTTTACCCTAATTGTAAATGACAATGGCGTTGGCTTCCCGAAAGATTTGGACTTTCGAAATACGAAATCACTGGGTCTGCGATTAGTACGCACCTTAACGAACCAGCTAAAGGATAACATCGAGATTCACAGCAACGGTGGAACTGAATTTAAGATTGCATTTGAAGAACTAAAGTATAAGGAAAGAGGATAAGATAATGACAAATGCACAGATACTGGTTGTTGAAGACGAAAGCATCATTGCCGAGCACATACAAGATGGTCTGAAGAGACTGGGATATGCTGTTTCTGCTGTTGTCTCTTCGGGGGAGGAAGCTATTCAGAAGGTGGAAGAGACACATCCGGATTTAGTTCTTATGGATATCGTTTTAAAGGGCAGTATTGATGGTGTAGAGGCCGCTAAAGAAATCCGTACTCGTCTCAATATTCCGGTAGTATATCTTACTGCTTATTCAAACGATAGCACATTTCAGCGAGCTAAGATAACGGAACCTTATGGCTATATACTCAAACCCTTCGAGGAAAGAGAATTACGCACCACTATCGAGATGGCCCTTTACAAGCATAAGATGGAAAGGAGATTAAAAGAGAGTGAAGAGTGGCTTACCATAACACTCAAAAGCATAGGCGATGCTGTAATTGCCACCGATAAAAATGAACTCGTAACATTTATGAATCCAGTTGCCGAAAAGTTGACAGGATGGAATCAGGAAGACGCATTGGGTAAAGATTTAAGAGAAATATTCAATATCATAAATGAAGAAACACGTAGCGTTATCGAGAGCCCCGTAACGAAAGTACTCCGGGAGGGTATTGCTGTTAATCTGGTAAGTAATACAACACTCATTACTAAGAATGGAATGGAAATACCAATTAATGACATTGGTGCACCCATCAGAGATGAGAGGAGGAACATCATCGGTGTCGTCTTAATTTTCCGTGACATCACCGAACACAAGCAGGCAATAGGAGCGCTGATGGCAGAGCAGGAACGGCTGTCAGTGACACTACAGAGTATCAAGGATGGCATCATTGCGATAGATACCGATAGCCGCATCATATTGGCCAACCGGGCCGGTCAGGAGTATTTAGCACTACTGACCAACGTAGGCATCGGCGATGTCCTGACCCACATAGGAAAGAGACCCCTCACGGAGCTATTGAATCCTCCCAAGGGGAAAATCTACCACGAGGTGATAATACAAGGTCCGCCACGCCGAGTATTCGAACTAAATGCTCAACTTATTAAAGTAGGACCTCAAGTCAGTGGCTGGGTGCTGATCATTCGGGATTCTACTGAGGAAAGAATAATGCACCAACGCATGGTGACTCAGGAACGTCTGGCCGCCGTGGGTCAACTTGCTGCTGGCATTGCACATAACTTCAATAACGCCCTTACTGCCATCATCGGCTTCTCCCAGCTTCTACTAAATGATCCAAGCCTCTCTGACAAAGCCCAGAAGCGGCTCGACAGCATCATCGAGCAAGGACGCCGGGCTAGCCATTTCACTTCCCAAATCCTGGACTTCTGCCAACAGTCCGTGTCTGAACAAAATCCTCTGAATCTCCTGCCATTCCTGAAAGAGAATGTAAAGCTCCTGAAGCATTTTATTCCAGAGCACATTAAAATCACCCTTGAGTTCACCCCTGAGGAATGTTGGATTTCCGCTGATCCTGTCCAGATATACCAGGTTTTTATCAATCTGGCACTCAATGCCCGGGACGCCATGCCCGAAGGCGGCGAACTCAAGATTCAGATTACCAAAACGTACCTCAATTCTAGGATGCACCCACCATTCCTCCAGATACCGCCCGGCAATTGGGTCAGGTTGTCCGTTTCGGATACCGGCACCGGTATCGCTCCAGAACACATGTCACACATTTTTGAACCCTTCTTTACTTCGAAGGAGGTAGGCAAAGGTTCAGGACTGGGGCTTGCACAGGTGCATGGTATAGTCAAACAGCATAATGGCTTCATTGACGTTACAAGTGAGGTGGGTGAAGGGACAACCTTCAATATCTACCTGCCTGCTATAGTGGGGAAAGAAGTAGTCGCACCAGAAGTGCCGGAGGAAGAGGCAGTAGGTGGACCGAAGAGACGTGATGACACTGTCAGAAGACGATCCGATAACGCTTGAGATGAGTAGGGCTATGGTGGAGAAGCAAGGGCAGTGCGTGTTAACTACTTCTAACAAACATGAGGCGCTGAAGGCTTGCCCGCTTCTACTACACATCAACTTGAAAACCTACAGTAGACTGAATAAAATTTTCCTGTCTTGAATAATGAAATACAGAAATGGTGTATTTTTAAAGGAGCTTTACCTCTTGGGAGGAGATTTACTAAGAGAATCTTCCCTGGAAAACTCGGAACTCGAATCTTCGCTTTTGCTCTCTAAGGCTCTTGGCATAAAGGTGGCCGACATTTACGCTCATCCCGAGAGGAAAGTGGAGTCGGATAAGGCTGAAGAATTTAAACAACTTCTGGAGAGAAGGCTAAAGAGAGAACCCATCGCCTACATTCTGGGTGAAAAAGAATTTTACTCGAGACCTTTTATTACAACTCCTGATGTGCTCATTCCGAGACCTGAAACTGAAACTCTTATAGAAGAGGGTTTGAAAGTAACTAAAAGCATCTCCCATCCTTTGGTCGTTGACGCCGGCACGGGAAGCGGCTGTATAGCAGTAACAATAGGGTGTGAATGTAAGGATGCCCAAATATGCGCTACTGATATTTCTTTTGAAGCGCTTTTGATTGCAAGGGCAAATTCAAAGAGGCATAGGGTCGTGGAAAGAATTTCGTTAGTTCGAATGGATTTTTTAAGCGGATTCAAAGAGGAATCCATTGATATAGCTCTCTCAAATCCGCCTTATGTAGCCGAACGTGATTTCTCTAAACTCGAACCCGATGTGAGAGATTTCGAGCCAAGGCAGTCGCTTCTCGGAGGAGAGGATGGCTTAGATTGTATAAGAAAAATCGTACATCAAGCGGGAAGGGTTTTAAAAAAGGGCGGATGGTGTATAGTTGAAGTTGGAGCCAATCAATCTGAAAGTGTGTCGAAAATTTTCGACTACGTTGGCTTTATAGACATTTCATCCGTAAGAGACTTATCAGGAATAGAAAGGGTGGTTAAAGGAAAATGGATAAGATAATCATTGAAGGCGGAAGAAGACTCGAAGGTGAGGTTACAGTAAGCGGTGCTAAAAATGCCGTACTTCCTCTTATGGCGGCATGTGTTCTTACAGAGGGGCGCTGCACCTTTACAAACGTCCCAGATTTAGACGACGTTAAGACAATGTCGAAACTGCTCCTAATACTGGGAGCGGAGGTTGAATATGAAAATGGCGTTCTTTCAATTGATGCGACTCGCCTGAGTAGCTGGGTTGCTCCTTATGAGCTTGTAAAAACCATGCGCGCCTCGGTGCTTGCCCTCGGCCCTCTCATTGCAAGGTTCGGTCAAGCGAGGGTATCTCTGCCCGGCGGATGCGCGATTGGAGAAAGACCGATTGATCAACACCTAAAGGGACTCGAGATTCTTGGAGCGAATATTAAAATCGAAGAGGGCTATGTAGAAGCCACCGCGCCCAAACTCCATGGAGGTGTAATCCCCTTTGACGTTTCAACCGTCACGGGCACGGAAAATCTCATCCTCGCCTCTGTATTTGCAAAAGGGGAGACGATGCTCCTTAATGCCGCATGCGAACCCGAGGTTACGGAGCTTGCACACGTGCTCAACAAAATGGGTGCAAAAGTCGAGGGGGCAGGAACAGATATAATTACGATTCGGGGCGTGGATAAACTTCACCCTATAGAAGGGCACGAGGTTATGCCCGATAGGATCGAGGCGGGAACCCTAATGGTCGCTTCAGCTCTCACCCAAGGAGACCTTTTTATAAAAAGGTGCAGGTTTGAGAATTCAGGCGTCCTCATTGGGAAGCTAATTGAAGTGGGGGTGGAGGTATCGAGGGTAAATGGCGGCATAAGAATTCGGGGCACAGATAGAATAAAAAGTGTTGATATTACCACGCTTCCCTATCCAGGATTTCCCACGGATATGCAGGCGCAGATGATGACCTTGATGAGCATTGCAAATGGTCTTAGCGTCATAACAGAAACCATATTTCCACAGAGATTCATGCACGCAGGAGAATTAAGAAGAATGGGAGCGGATATAAAACTCGTAGGAAACAGTGCGGTAGTAAGGGGAGTACCATATCTTAGCGGCGCTCCGATTATGGCAGGAGACCTGAGGGCAAGTGCATCTTTGGTCTTGGCCGGACTCATGGCTCGCGGGAAAACCGAGGTATCGAGGGTTTATCATCTCGATCGTGGATACGAGAGGCTTGATAAAAAGCTCGAGGTCGTGGGGGCTAGGATCTGGAGGGAAAACGAGTGATTACGGTTGCAATCTCAAGAGGAAGGATTCTAAAAGAGGCATCGGCACTTTTGAAGAAGGCCGGATTTTCTATTGGAAGAATGTCAAACGGTTCAAGAAAGCTCGTTTTTGAATATCCCAGGGATGGAATCAAAATTTTAATCATTCGCCCTACGGACGTGCCGCCTTATATAGAATACGGTGCGGCGGACTGCGGGATTGTGGGAAAGGATACGTTGATTGAAGAAAAGCACGACCTCTATGAGCCACTGGACTTGGGAATAGGAAAATGCAGGCTTGTCGTTGCGGGTCCGAAGGAGTTTAATTTCGCATCAAATAGAATTCTGAGGGTCGCTACGAAGTATCCGAGAATTGCGCATGATCACTTTGCGAAAAAGGGCGTAAGTGTAGAGATCGTGAAGCTCTATGGCTCCGTTGAGCTTGCTCCCATTGTCGGGCTTTCGGACATCATAGTAGACCTAAGCGCGACGGGAGAGACACTGAAAAAGAATAGGCTTGTTGAGATTGAAACAATCGCCGATATTACGGCAAGGCTCGTTGTAAACAGAGTCAGTATGAAGGTAAAATCAAGTGAGATAAAAGATTTTATAAAAAGGTTAAAAGGAGTCCGGGAGATTTAGACTTTTACGTTTCTCATTATTATTTGTGTCATGTCCTTACACCAATCGTTGTATATTCACGAATAGCTCCCATAAGAGTCGCCTTCTTTACCGGTTTGGTAATATGGGCTGTGCACCCCGCATCTATGCTCCTTTGCCACTCCTCTT
>JBLNAE010000106.1:0-3967 GCA_050259195.1 Ignavibacteriales bacterium | reverse complement strand
AATTCAGTACGCCTTAAAACCAAATCAGCTAATTTCTGTGCCATTTCTTTCCGAATCCCATGAAGAACCTCAGCCTTCATGACTTGCGATGTGTTGGTTATCGTTTGGCCCCAATCAGGATGTTCCTTAATATAATTTAGTACCTCAGAATATTCCGAGCCGTGATTATAGACTAGATGTTGTAATAACTCTTTACTCAACCCGTACGGAGGCTTCTGGGTTTCTCGCCCCAAAAATCCATTAAATTGCTCCATATTCCCTCCATGTACTGGAGTTACTCGAGTTAAGCACTTAGGGGGCTTCTTCCCCATTTTTTCAAATACAATGTCAATTACCTTTTCAGCAACACCTCTAGCTTCCGTGTACTTAACACCGACCACTGAAACCAATCCATCAACCCCGCTATCCTTCATATGATCATAGATTCGATGTTGTTTAACGAGACTAACATCCACTGCGTTGGCATTCTTACTATTCATGGGAAGGAGACCTCCATGAAAGAACGAGATATCCCCTCGTTTAAGAGCAGCAGGAGGATAAGCTCCGTTGACCTCTTCCATAAAGTCCTGGATATCTTTTTCGGTTATCCTAAAATTATTCGGGCTCCCTTGGTAATGGAGGTGAGTGGTTCCGATCAATGAAAATTCACGCCAGGGAATGATAAACAAAAGGCGGGAGCCCTTGCTTACAATAGCGTCCTTGTCCTTAAATGCAAATTTGCTCCACACCCCAACAGCGTATTTTGGGACAAGCTGACGCCTCACAACAAGGTTCATCGTTTTGGAGAGAAGAATCCTGGGATTTTGAAAATTACCGTTTAGAAGACCTAAAACGTAATCCACCCATGGCCCACTGGTATTTACTACGACTTTTGCATGAATATCTAGTTCTTCCTGAGTAAATACATCTCTAGCTTTTACTCCCGTTATCCGGTTTTCATACTTGAGAAATCCAATTACCTCTAGATAGTTAGCAAGATCAGCCCCTGCTTTCTCAGCCGACCGAAGAATGGAAAGAAGCATTCGCTCCGAGTTATACATTTGACAATCATACCAGATGGCACCGCCCGTGAGTCCCTCCTTGTTAATACCTGGGAAGAGCCGCAGACACTCATCATTAGATATAATACTTCCTCTAGGTATGTGTTTTTCTGGGTCTTTAATCTGGTTTCTATCGAAGCCAATGAGATCGTATATCATAAGTGCCAAGGCCATTATCTCTTTACTCTTCATAAAATGACCATAAGTAGGCATCAGGAAGGGTAAAGGATGCACAAGATGAGGAGCAACCCTCATGAGTGCGCTTCTTTCACGGATTGACTGACGCATGCGCAGGAAATCAGCGTGTTGAACATACCTGAGCCCACCATGTATAACTTTCAAACTGTTTGAAGAGGTCCCAGAACCGAAATCCCCTTTATCCACTAGAGCCACAGAGAGTCCACGAAGAGACGCATCCCAAGCAGTCCAAGCCCCGTATATTCCACCTCCGATTATAAGCACATCATAAATATTCCTAGATAGCTCAGCAAGACTCCTTTTCATAATTTCTCATAAAAGTGGTTTGCTATTCATCTATCAAATTATGGAATATAAACCACAAGCTGCTCACTTGATCGCCTTGGCCATAATGTGCCATCCTAAAGGACGCACAAGAGGTCGTGGAAAAGCATTAAACAACCGAACAAAAATGCTGTTATAAAGCATCGCCTTCATACCATGATGAAGACGGGTTTTAACAGGGAAACGCTCTGGAATAATATCAACTTTTGAAAACCTGCCTAGCATCCTTTTAAACTCACGGATAGAGTATTTTCTGAGAACAGGAGCATCTTCATGCTCTAAGTCAACTTTCATAAGTTTGGATAAAAAATTTAGCCACGAATACTTATTATAGACCATCATAATCGCTTCTCCACCCGGTCTAAGTACCCGATAGATTTCATCTACCATTCTCTCGGCACGAGCAGTATATTGAAGTACTCCATGAGCATAGATCAATTCGAAACTCTCGTCGTCGAATTTAAGATCTTCTCCGTTCATAACTATTAAATCACCTTTGAGTCCGTTTAACTCAAAATTCTTCTTGGCTAAACTAATAGCAGTTTCGGATAGATCAATACCCGTAACTATAGCGCCACCTTTTGCAAACCTAACTAAGTCAATACCAACACCGCATCCAACCTCTAAAAGGAGTTTGTCCTTGTAGGCTGTAAAATCAACCACCTCTGGTAGGTAGCGTAGCTTATCAAACCTGTACTCATCAAGGTCATCAAAGAAACCCTTGGTGCCTACTGGATATTTGGCTATTTCTAAATCATGAATATGTTCATTCCAATATCTTCGAATCTCTTCGAGAAGAAAAGCATCTTCCTTAGACTGAGTTCCACGAATTTCAGTAGCTACTAATGATTTTTCACTCATAGTTTTAGGCTGGTTTGTCTATATACTTTAATGTTTAAGATATAAATCCTGCCAAATTCCAAAAACCATCAGAGCCCAGAGTCGGTGACTGTGGTTTTCGACTCCCTTTAGGTGTTCGGCTTTAAGTCTATCAATGTAGTCCGGATTAAAAAAACCCTCCCTTTTTATCCTTTGAGGTGAAAGTACATTCTCCATAAGGGGTTTTAGCTCATTCTTAAGCCAGTTCTTTATAGGAATACTAAAACCCTGCTTGTCTCTATAAAGTATCTCTTTTGGCAATATTCTTAACATGGATTTCTTGAGTATGTATTTTGATTCAAAACCATTGAGCTTCATTCCACTCGGAATAGTCGCTACAAACTCGACAAACTTGTGATCGAGAAACGGCACTCTAGCCTCAAGAGAATTTGCCATGCTCATACGGTCAACCTTCACTAAAATATCATCGCAAAGATAAGTCTTAATATCAGAAAAAAGCTCCTGTCCCAAGTAGTCTGCTCCGTTTGATTCGGTAAGATATTTAGTAAAAGGCAAGTATGTATCCACCCCTTCAAGCTCTTTTTTGACCTCCTCGCTGTAGAGAAACGATTTTTCTTCTTCAGTATAGAACTTCGCCCAGCGGAAATGACGAAGCCTATCTGGGTGGTGTGTGCCCTCTACGAATCTTTTTATCTTGTTGATTAGCCCTTTTTTTTGAGAAGACGGCGGGATGCTACCGACAATTGAAGGAATGAGCTTTTCCCTAAAAATACCGGGCAATTTTCTATAGTGATGCTCCATTTTATCAGCTATATAGTATTCGTATCCTGCAAAGAGCTCATCTCCGCCGTCGCCCGAAAGGGTGACGGTAACGTGTTTCCTTGCAAGCTCCGAAACCAAGAAGGTAGGGAAAATAGAAAAATCTCCAAATGGTTCATCCAAATATTTAATTAACCTATCAACCCAGCCTATAATATCCGGTTTTATAATTAACTCAGTATGATCTGTGCCAAAATGCTTTGCTACAGTCTTTGCATAGTTAAGCTCATTGTAAGAAGGGTCATCAAACCCTATGGAAAAGGTTTTCACTGGCCTATCCATTACTTCACTCATCAAACCCACAACTGTGCTTGAATCAATTCCACCACTTAAAAAGGCACCCAGTGGAACGTCGCTCATCAGCCTCATTTTTACGGCTTCTTTTAGGATCTCGTAAAGCTCGTAACAGGTTTCTTCTTCTGTTCTCTTTACCTCTTTGAAATGGAGCTTCCAGTATTCGTTGATTGAACTTTTGCCATTCTCGACTGAAAGAGTATGAGCCTGAGGGAGTTTCTTAATCTTTTTAAATACAGTTAGTGGTGCTGGGATGTACTCAAATGTAAGAAAATCATCAAGCGCCTCAAAGTCTAAATCCCTGGGAATCGCAGGATGCTCAAGTATGACCTTAAGTTCAGAGCCAAAGATAAGTCTTTTATCGTCAAGGTAGTAGTAAAGGGGTTTAATTCCGATCCTATCTCTTGCAAGAAATAATTTCCTTTTAGACTTATCCCAAATAGCAAAGGCAA
>JBLNAE010000105.1:0-29278 GCA_050259195.1 Ignavibacteriales bacterium | reverse complement strand
CTTAGTACCAGTCCTACCTCTATTAGGGATTGGGTGAACAAATACAATCAGGGGGATATGAAGCCTTAAAAGGAAAGGGACCAAGAGGAGGGAAGCCCAGGATTTCAGATGAGGAATTTTTAAAGATTATAGAGGAAATACCACTAGTGGTCAGTCAACCTAGATGGGATTTGGGCAAGCAAATACACCCTTTGACAGGCTCAGGGTGAACGGTATTTGAGTCAAGCCGTTCGTGGTAAGCTTGTCGAACCATAGAACGGCGCTAATGCCATCATCTTCAAGTTACCTGACTACTAGGTATTCCGAATGTATCGCTGTATGTATTCAGGTCCGACTGGATATTAGAATGGTCGTATGCATCTACTATTGCGATAATCGGAATTGGGCTGGATGAGGCTGTAGAAGGTAAGCTATATGCTCCATGGAACTGAGCCGGACCGTAACCACTTGGAGCAGTTGTTACTAGTGGATTTCCCTTGCTATCAACTATTACTCTGGAGTGGCATCGAGTGTAGCCGTGGACTTCTCCAGGACACACTGGGGCATTATTAACATTAGGCGGTGGTCCTCCTATTGCATTGATGGCTTGTGTTAAACCTGGCGCCGTCATGAAAAAAACAGCTAAGACTGAATTCGTGTGATTTCTGCTTATTACCCCTCGGTTGTATTTTAAGTAAAAATAAAGAGAAATACAAATTGCTCTCCGTAATTGACAAAATTTGTTACCAACCCTGTCCTAATTTGTATTGATTTCAAAAAACTTGAATTATTTAAATAGGTTAAAAAGAATCTATTATGGCATGGCTCTTGCTAAAAGAGTATAAGACTGGATTTGATTCTAATTAAGAACAGACAAATGGAAAGAGCCTAAAGGGTCTAAGAATATAAAGTGAGTGTCGGGTCTTTTTTGGTGTAGAGTCTTGAATTCAGAAGAGTACAAATCGGAGGAGAGCCAAATGAGAAAGGGCGCTGAGAACCCACGAGATGAACCCTGCGACTCAGATACAATCACGCTTAGATGGAGCGACGTGCTTGAGAGCGCATTTGATTATTACTACAATAAATACATTCCTGCATGGGCTTTGAATGAGACTCATTTTAATAATACGGGCGATAAGGTGTTTATCTGGAAAAAAGGTGGAAAATGGGTTAGCTGGGAAGGCGTCGCTTTATCAGAACGCCCCGACATAGTAACTCTATTCGATTTACTGCCCGACCTCCCTCGAGACTGTGAATACTGGAGAACCATGCGTGAGCTTGAAAGTAGCGGAATTAAGGATGCGGAGGATTATTTCTGGGAAAATATATTCTCATACAAACATGCAAATGAGATTGAAGTTAATAGAAGAAGATATAGGATTGAGTGGGAAGCATAAAATATACCATTGAATTTCTCCAAGGCCTTCTAATAAATTAAGGGAACCAACATTGTTGGAAAGCTGCACAGATATGTTCAAAGAACGATTATCTTAAACTGTTAGGGTTTATCGGTTACTGTTTTGGAGGTAGGCAACAAGCTCTCCAAGTATGTTTGGAAAAGACCATGGAAAACGGTAGTTTTAACGGCAAAATGGGGGCCTTGCATAATCAGTTGTATAAACAGGATACCGTTGAAGATTCTGCCCATTTCACGGAACTACTAATAGAGACCCTCGCGGAGACTGTGTTCGAAGAGAAGAGGAAGAGGTATAGGGATTTATTTGAGAACGTTCCCACAGGGATATATCGAACAACACCAGATGGTCGAATACTTATGGCTAATCCAGCATTGATTCGAATGCTTGGGTATTCCTCCTTTGAAGAGCTAACTTCCCGTAATCTAGAGAAGGAGGGATTTGCAACTCCATACCTGCGTGCTCAATTCAGAGAACTCCTTGAGAGAGAGGATGAGGTCAGGGGTCTGGAATCTGAATGGATAAGGTGCGATGGCACTATAGTTTTCGTACGAGAGAATACAAGGGCTATTAGAGGGGAGGATGGGACTGTTCTGTACTATGAGGGAACGGTTGAGGACATATCAGAGCAGAAGCGAGCAGAGAATGCTCTAAAGGAGAACGTTGCACAATTATCCAAGAAGAGTAGATATGAGACGATTATAAGCACGGTGATACGCACTGTACACAGGTCAATAAATCTGGATGAGGTACTGGAGAATGCGGTAGATGCAATGAGCAGGAATATAGATGGAGTGGATAATGTGTCCATTTACATGGTAGAAGGGCAGGAAGCAGTTATAAAGGCATATAGGGGGTATCCCCAATGGTTTATAGAGAGGGTAGGAAGGATACCGTATCCAAGGGGGTTTACATGGAAGACTATCATAGAGGGGAGGCCAACATATTGTGCGGATGTGGAAAGAGATGAGGTAATAGGTTCTGCAGGGAGGGAGATGGGGACAAAGAGCTATGTGTCTATGCCTATTCCCTATGGAGGCAAGGCAGTAGGGGCTATAAACATTAATTCTTTACAGAAGAATGCTTTTAATGAAGAAGAGTTAAAACTGCTTGAGATCGTAGCGCAACAGATTGAGATAGCTATTAATAATGCTCAGCAGGCCAAGTTACTTAATGAGAGCAGGGAGCGGTATCGCATTCTTATTGAGCATACTTATGATCTCATAGTCGAAGCGGATACTTATGGTCATTTTTTATACGTGAGCCTCAACCATAAACAGGTGTTGGGTTACGAGTCGGATGAACTTATAGGCAAAAGTATGTTTGAACATATTCACCCGGATGATCGTTCGGCTGTAATGGTAGAATTTCAGAGAGCACGCCTAAGTCATTCCTCAGGATATTCTATATTCAGATACAGGCATAAGAATGGAGAGTGGCGCCTTCTTGAAAGTACAGGTAAGCCGTATCAGACTGCAACCGGTGAGATTCGAGCGGTTATTGCCTCTCGCGACATCACAGAGCATAGAAGGATGGAAGAAGAACTCTTAAAGGCTCAGAAGCTTGAATCGATAGGTGTCCTTGCGGGTGGAATCGCGCATGATTTCAATAATCTCCTGACATCCATTATGGGCAACATATCTCTTGCAAAAATGCACTCAAATCCTGAGGATAAGGTATATAAAAGATTAGACGACACTGAGAAGGCATGTCTTCAGGCAAAGAGGCTCACACAGCAACTGCTTACATTCTCCAGGGGCGGAACCCCTGTCAAGAAACTCTGCTCGATTGAGCAAATTATAAGAGACTCAGTTACTTTTACGCTCAGAGGGTCTAATATAAAGTCTGAATTTAGCATAATAGAAGATAACCTATGGGATGCAGAGGTTGACGAGGGGCAGATAGCTCAAGTCTTAACTAACCTGGTAATCAATGCGGAGCAGGCGATGCCTGAAGGAGGAGTAATAAGGATCAAGGCGGAGAATATAAGCCTGGGAGAGTCGCCCATTCATAATGGAAACACCATGCTGTTACCGAATGGAAGGTATGTGAGGATAACCATAGAGGACGATGGTACGGGGATACCGGAAGAGCATCTTGCAAAGATATTTGACCCATACTTTACGACAAAGCAAGGGCTTGGGCTTAGCACCGCATATTCAATAATAAAGAACCACAACGGGTACATAGATGTAGAATCCCATCTTGGGAGAGGCACTAAGTTCTACATCTATATACCTGCCTCTGATAAAGAAGTCCCAAAAGAAAGTGATCTAAGGGAAAAACCCACTGTGGGAAAGGATAGAGTGCTCGTTATGGATGATGAGAAGATGATAAGGGAAATTACTGAAAGGATGCTGGATCTCATAGGATATGAGGGGAGTGTGCCAGGGATGGAGTGGAGGCAATAGAGCTATACAAGAAGGCTAAAGAGGAAAATAGGTCATTTGATGCGGTCATAATGGACTTGACTATGCCAGGAGGGATAGGGGGAAAAGAGGCAATAGAAAAATTAATGAGCATAGACCCGGAGATTAGAGCAATAGTATCTAGTGGGTATTCAGATGATAAAGTGATGTCGGAGTACGAAAAGTATGGATTTAAGGGTGTTCTCTCTAAACCATACAACACAGAAGGGTTAAGTAAAGCGCTGCATAAAGTGATAAATGGAGGGCGAGTTAACAACCCTTGATTGCCTCTATGTGTTTCTCCCGAGCGGTGATATAATTACGACGCCATGAAAAGCCCAAAGGTTGTCTCAGCTATGGCTTTTTCTCTACAGGTTATTCTCTTTTCCATAACTCCTTTTATGCACTCCTCTTATGCGGATATGTACTCATACATAGACGGAAACGGAGTTCAGCACTATACGAACATTCCGCCTATTGATGGAAGGTATAGGCTCAAATGGAGAACGAAGAGAACGTTTACAATGCCAAGTGGTACATATAACTACCCAAAATCCTATGAGGACGAAATTCTCAGAGCTGCAAAGCAGTACGACATAGACCCTGATCTTGTCAAGGCTGTAATTAAAGTTGAATCGAACTTTAACTCGACCGCAGTCTCTCAAAAAGGCGCCATCGGAGTTATGCAGCTTATGCCTGAGACGGCGCAGGATTACAGCGTAAACGACCCCTTTAACCCGACCGAGAATATAAATGGAGGCACAAAATATTTAAAGGACCTGATGGAGATGTTCAACGGAAATCTTCAGCTTGCGCTTGCGGCTTATAATGCGGGTCAAAACGCCGTTATAAAATATGGATTTAAAATCCCCCCTTATGCCGAAACTATTGATTACGTCGAGAGGGTTCTTAACCACTACAGCAATTTAAAAGGAAATAGTAAACCGTAGGTACAAAATGGTAAGGCGGCCAATCTGTCGTCCGCTTTAAAACATATCTACTCCGCTACCCTATCATTTCTGTGTAGATTTACACAGCCCTTCTGTGCATCATTGCACAGTTTCTATTATTCTTAAATTTTTTGCCCGGTATAACCTCCCACAGACATTGAAGAGAGATAAGACCAACACATCGGTATGAGTGTTGCAAATAGGTTAAAACGGCAAACCATAAAGTTCACCAGAGTTAATATGAAGAAGTAAAAAGGCATCTCAATGGCTCAGATATTTCCCCCTGGCGCCAATACGCTTGCGAAGTTAACCATACTCGCTGCTGTATTTATGATTGCATTAATTACTCTGATCTTATTTGTCATCTACCGCTCCTCTTATGTAACGCAAGCTCAGGTCATCCGTGAACAACCCCTGCCTTTCAGTCACAAACACCACGTAAGCGGTCTCGGAATTGACTGCCGCTACTGTCACACCTCTGTAGAGGAGTCTTCGTTCGCTGGTATGCCTCCTACGGAGACTTGCATGACGTGTCACTCTCAAATTTGGTCTAACAGTCCTATGCTTGAGCCTGTCCGCCAAAGCCTTGGAACCAATACACCTATAAGGTGGACCAGGGTCTATAACCTGCCCGATTATGTGTACTTTGATCATAGCATTCACGTATACAAGGGCATTGGCTGCTCAACGTGCCATGGGCGGGTTGATCAGATGCCCCTTATGTGGGAGGAGCAGCCGCTCCAGATGGGATGGTGCCTTGGGTGCCACCGCGAACCGGAACGCTTTGTCCGGCCGCGCGATCAGGTGTTCAATATGGAGTGGAGGCCACCCAAAGACCAACTCGCATTAGGACAGAGGCTTATAAAGGAATACAAAATCCAAAAGCGCACAGATTGTGTCACATGTCACAGATGAATAGAAAAAAGAAAACCAAAAACGACAAAAAAGAACGCCTCGACCTTGCTCAGATCCGAGCACGCCTCTCCGAGGCCGATGACGAGAGATACTGGCGGAGCCTTGAAGAGCTGGCCGAAACCGAGGAGTTTCAGGAGTTCTTAAACCGGGAGTTTCCTAGAGAGGCCTCCGGGTTGGTTAATTCAGTAAACCGGCGGGAGTTTTTAAAATTAATGGCGGCCTCTCTGGCGCTGGCAGGTCTCAGCGCTTGCGGAGGCCGTGGGCACCTATCAGATGCGCCTACTGAGAAGATTGTCCCTTATGTTAAACAGCCCGAAGAGATAATACCCGGCAAGCCACTCTTCTTTGCTACGGCTATGACTTTTGGTGGAATTGCTACCGGATTGCTCGTTAAGAGCAACATGGGGCGTCCTATAAAGATTGAAGGCAATCCAGACCATCCCGCAAGCCTCGGTGCCACGGATACATTCGCTCAGGCCTCAGTGCTTACGCTCTATGACCCGGATCGCTCCCAGGCGGTGACGAACCTGGGAAGGGTAAGCACATGGGACTCATTCCTTGCCTCTTTAATTTCTGCAATGGAAGGACAGCACGCGAGACGGGGCGCAGGGCTGAGGATATTAACTGAGACGGTTACATCCCCAACCCTTGCGGATCAAATGCAGAATCTACTCAAGCAATTCCCACTGGCTAAATGGCATCAGTATGATCCAGTTGGACGCGACAACGTTTTTGAGGGTTCTCGTCTGGCGTTCGGCGGGTATGTAAATACCAATTATCGGCTTGACAAGGCCGATGTGATTCTCGCGCTCGATTCCGACTTCCTTTCTCATATCCCCGGCAGTTTGCGTTATGCATGGGACTTTTCCTCCCGGCGACGTGTGGAATCGGGGCAATCAAAGATGAACCGCCTCTATGTCGTCGAAAGTACGCCGACAATCACAGGGGTGGCGGCAGATCACAGACTGCCTCTTAGGGCTAGTGAGATTGAAACCTTCGCGCGCGCTCTTGCCCAGGAACTCGGCGTCAAGGTAGAGCCGATGAGTAAGGCTGAAGCGGATAATCTGCCGGACCATCGCTCGACTGAGGCTGTCCCGGGTAGTTCGGCTGAACTTACCACCGTCTCTGCAAAAGGATTCACAACAGGCCGTTACACCGACTGGGTCTCTGCCCTTGTGCGCGACCTTCAGAGTCACCGCGGCTCAAGCGTCGTTTTGGCTGGTGACTGGCAACCGCCAGTTGTCCATACCCTAGCCCACGCGATGAACCATGCTCTCGATAATATCGGCACAACCGTAATCTACACAGACCCTGTTGAGGTTAATCCGGTTAACCAGACCGAATCCCTTCGAGAGCTTGTTGGAGCTATGGGGGCTGGGCTGGTGGATGTGCTCGTTATAATTGATAGTAATCCTGTGTTCACCGCGCCTGCGGACCTCCGCTTCTCCCATGCCCTCTCCAAAGCGAGACTTCGCATCCACCTGGGTTTATACGACGATGAGACTGCCGCACTGTGTCACTGGCACATTCCCAAGACCCATTACCTGGAGTCCTGGAGCGATGCCCGCGCATATGATGGAACGGTCACAATCGTGCAGCCCTTAATTGCACCTCTCTATGGAGGTAAATCGGTACATGAGCTGATAGCAGCGGTTAATGGAGAATTTGACCGCTCGGGCTATGACATAGTGCATGATTATTGGAGGGGGCGGGCCGGATCATCGAATGAAGGTTTTGAAAGATTCTGGAAGACGATGCTTCACGACGGACTTATTACCGATACAGCCCTGCCTCCAAAGGCCGTCTCATTAAAGACCGAGTTTGATTTGCGGGGTCTGGAGAAAAGGCAAGGCGCTCCGAGACCTAACAATAATCAAGACTCAAATGCCCAGAATTTAGAGATAATATTCCGGCCCGACCCGAATATATGGGATGGCCGTTTTGCCAATAACGGCTGGCTTCAGGAACTGCCCAAGCCATTGACCAAACTCACATGGGATAACGCGGCATTGATTAGCCCCAATACGGCCGACCGTCTCGGCCTTGCGAATGAAAACGTTGTGGAGCTTCGATATGGAGCGTATGCCGTAAATGCTCCTGTCTGGATTATGCCCGGCCATCCAGATGATTCTGTAACAGTTTATCTGGGCTATGGTCGGACGCGCGCTGGGAGAGTCGGTACAGGTAGAGGATTTAATGCCTATGCCATACGCACATCTGGTGCGCCATGGTTTAACTCAGGCCTCCAAACCCGCAAAGTCGGCAGTCAGTACAAGCTTGTTAGTACTCAGCACCATCATAGCATGGAGGGGCGAGACCTTATTCGCGTTGGCACGATTGGACAGTTTCAGGGAAATCCGGATTTCGCACGCAAGAAGAACGAAGAGCTGCGGCCTCCCTCACTGTATCCTGAATATAAGTATGAGGGATACGCGTGGGGAATGGCGATTGACTTGAATACTTGCATCGGCTGTAATGCTTGCGTCGTTGCGTGCCAGGCTGAGAACAACATTCCTGTTGTGGGCAAATATGAGGTTGCGCGAGGTCGGGAGATGCAATGGCTGAGAATTGACCGTTACTATAAAGGCAATTGGGAAAACCCAGAGAACCACTTTCAGCCTGTGTTATGTATGCACTGCGAGAACGCCCCCTGCGAAGTGGTCTGTCCTGTGGGGGCTACGGTTCACAGCTCCGAGGGGTTGAATGAGATGGTCTACAACCGATGCATAGGCACGCGGTATTGCTCAAACAACTGTCCATATAAGGTCAGGCGCTTTAACTTCTTCCAATTCGCAGATTACCAGACGCCGAGCCTGAAGTTGCTAAACAACCCTGATGTTACCGTGCGGAGCCGTGGCGTAATGGAGAAGTGTACGTATTGTGTGCAGAGAATCAACGCAGCCCGTATTAAGGCGGAAGAAGAAGACAGAAAGATCCGCGATGGAGACATTATAACCGCATGTCAGGCGGCGTGTCCGACAGAGGCTATTGTCTTTGGCGATATAAACGACTCCAATAGCCGCGTTTCAAAATTGAAAGCTAAGCCTCTCAACTACGGCCTTCTGACCGAGCTAAATACACGACCGCGCACGACATATATGGCAAAGATAAAAAATCCCAATCCGGAGATAAAGGGATGAGTGACACGACACACTCCGAATACCCCAAGAGCATTGAAACGACACCTCTAATCGAGCCGGGACACACATATGGATCGGTTACAGATAAGATTAGCGAGATTGTGCTCAGCCGGCACACCCGTCTGGGCTGGTTTATGGGCTTCGGTGTAGCTTTCATCCTTGTTATGGTGCTTATGTACACAATCACGTATCTGCTTGCCGTCGGCGTGGGCATCTGGGGAATAAATATCCCGGTGGCATGGGGATTTGCAATCGTCAATTTCGTCTGGTGGATTGGAATCGGCCACGCAGGAACTCTTATTTCCGCCATATTGTTACTTCTACGCCAGAAGTGGCGAAACTCGATTAACCGATTCGCCGAGGCAATGACCTTGTTTGCGGTTGCATGCGCGGGAATGTTTCCCCTTCTTCATCTGGGCCGTCCCTGGTACTTCTACTGGTTATTTCCATATCCAAGCACGATGCACATATGGCCGCAGTTTCGAAGCCCTCTGGTCTGGGACTTTTTTGCCGTCTCAACATATTTCACTGTGTCTCTTATATTCTGGTACATAGGTATGATCCCCGACTTTGCAACCCTGCGCGATAAGGCGCAAAGCCGCATAATCCAGATTATATACGGCGTGCTCTCATGGGGGTGGCGCGGCTCCGCCAGGCACTGGCACAGGTATGAAACAGCTTATATTTTGCTCGCCGGTTTGGCGACGCCCCTTGTCGTTTCAGTTCATAGTGTTGTTAGCTTCGACTTCTCAGTGGCCATTGTCCCTGGCTGGCACAGCAGAATATTTCCACCCTATTTCGTGGCGGGAGCGATTTTTTCCGGATTTGCGATGGTCCTTACACTTGCCATTCCACTTCGCGCCGCATACGGACTCAAGGACCTTATAACGATGAGACATATAGATAGCATGGCAAAATTTCTTCTTGCAACGGGTCTCATAGTTGACTACGGATACGTGATGGAGTTTTTCATGTCCTGGTACAGCGGAAACATATACGAACAGTATATGACATTAAATCGGATGTTTGGCCCCTATTGGTACATCTTCTGGCTGGTTATGCTCTGCAATGTCATAACGACGCAGTTCCTCTGGTCCAAGCGCATACGTACAAACGTACCTGCGCTTTTTGTGATTTCCATTATTACCAATACAGGGATGTGGATAGAACGGTTTATGATTGTGGTTGTCAGTTTGCATCGTGATTTCCTGCCATCCTCGTGGGGCATATATGAACCGACAAGATGGGACTGGGCTGCGCTCGCGGGATCAATAGGCCTCTTTTTTGCCTTGTTCTATTTATTTATCCGTTTGCTTCCTATGATTCCAATATTCGAGGTAAAACAGCTGTTGCCAAAGAAAGCAGCAGGCAAGGAGTCTGCATAATTACAAGGAGTTTTAATGTAGCATGAATACGAGGTCTCCTATATACGGTCTTGCAGCAGAGTTTGATAATCCCGAGTTACTCCTCAGCGCGGCGCGGCGTGCCCACGAGGAAGGGTACAGGCAAATGGACGCATACTCGCCGTTTCCTGTTGAAGGGTTATCTGAGGCAATCGGCTTCCGTAGCACCAATCTTCCTTTCATTGTCTTTTTTGGGGGCTTAATCGGTGCTGTGGGTGGATACCTTTTGCAGTACTACATCTCTGTAATTAGCTATCCCCTGAATGTAGGCGGCCGTCCATATAACAGTTGGCCTGCGTTTATACCTGTTACATTTGAGTTAACCATACTTATAGCTGCACTTACGGCTGTAATTGCGATGCTTGCATTAAATGATTTACCCATGCCCTATCACCCGATCTTTAACGTGCCGGATTTTAAACGGGCGACGCGCAACCGATTTTTTCTCTGTATTGAATCTGCGGACCCCAAATTCGATCGCGAAGAGACAAGGCGATTCCTCGAAGGCTTAGAGCCTGAGGAGGTGTCTGAAGTTGAGTATTGAGATTGTGCAGAAAATAAGATGTAGCGGCGAATCTTGTGTTCGACCATTATCGGAGAGGACACGGCTCAGTCTCCGGTCTATCCCTACTATTACCTATGTAAAAAATAAAAAATCAACAGCCCTCAAATGGAATTATTTAGGATTCTGCAACCTCCTTAATTCTTCTCCGTGGGGAAGGAGGAAATTTATAGGGAAATCTACGATGTTATTGGTCAGTTTTGCATTGACCATTCTGTTTCTGTCATCATGCCGTCAGAAGATGGCTGAACAGCCGAGATACAAGCCGTTTGAACCGAGTTCGTTTTTTGAAGATGGCACATCCGCGCGACCGCTTGTGTCGGGTACGGTTCCTCGGAGTTATAAAAACGATGAACAGTTCTACACAGGCAAATTCAATGGATCTCCTGTGGATACATTTCCATTCCCTATCACGGAGGAGGTCATGAAGCGAGGACAAGAGCGGTTTAATATCTTTTGCTCTCCCTGTCACGGTCGCCTTGGTGACGGTCGGGGGATGGTTGTGATGCGGGGTTTTATGCCTCCACCCTCTTACCATACCGATCGTTTACGACGGGCTCCTGTTGGTCATTTTTTCGATGTTATCACAAATGGATATGGAGCGATGCATAGCTATGCTTCCCGCGTCCCGCCGAAAGATCGGTGGGCCATTATTGCCTATATTCGCGCGCTTCAACTCAGTCAAAACGCTAGGATTGCAGATGTACCAAAAGAGGAAATTGATAAGGGACTGCAAAAATGAACATAACTCAAGAGCTATATTCCCAATTGAACCGCGTCCAGAAATACTCCTTAATCATTGGTGCATTAAGCCTGGCGCTTTGTGTTGTAGGAGCGTTTTTCAACCGGGAGCAGTTTTTCCGCTCATACCTTCTGGCCTATGTCTTTTGGATTGGGATTGCTCTGGGCTGTTTTGCAGTTCTGATGATGTACTACCTTGTCGGCGGCCTTTGGGGAGTGGTGATCCGACGATTGCTTGAGTCGGGAACAAGAACGCTCCCTCTTATGGTTCTGCTTTTCATGCCTATTGCCTTTGGATTGAGCGATCTCTATATTTGGGCACGGCCTGAGGCAGTAGCTAGGGACGAATTATTACAGCAAAAGAGCGGCTATTTGAATGTTCCCTTCTTTTTAATTCGGGCGGTCATTTACTTTGCCGTCTGGATAGGGATTGCCTATTTTTTTAATAAATGGTCGCTCGAGCAGGATCGGACGGCTGAGCCATCCCTGATACGGCGTCTTAGAACCCTCAGCGGGCCGGGAATGGTGCTCTACTGGTTGACTGCAACATTTGCTTCAGTTGATTGGATAATGTCGCTTGAGCCACACTGGTTTTCATCAGCCTATGGCATGATAATTATTGCTGGGCAGGTTTTGGTAACTCTGGCCTTTGTAATTCTCATGTCGTTATTTCTGTCGGGCTACGAGCCTTTATCGAATGCGATTTCATCCGCGCGTTTTCACGACCTTGGCAATCTGCTTCTGACGTTTCTCATACTTTGGGCCTATGTTGCCTTCTCTCAATATCTGATCACCTGGTCGGGTAATGCAACGGATGAGAACTCCTGGTATGTGCATAGGATGAAAGGCGGTTGGGAGTGGGTGGGATTATCCTTAATGATTTTTTACTTCTTTCTCCCCTTTCTTTTGCTCCTGTCTCGATACGTAAAGCGCAGGGCTCAAGCGCTTTCAGCTATAGCGGCGGTGATAATTTTTATGCATTTGGTTTATGATTTTTGGCTTGTTGAGCCAACATTCCATCGAACGGGGCTGCGCATCCATTGGATGGATTTTGTGGCCCCTATCGGCATAGGTGGGATTTGGATAACGGTATTTATTCATGGACTAAAAGGAAGAGCGTTATTGCCGATTCGCGACCCTCGTCTTGAGGAGGTGCTTGAGCATGGATAAGACAAATCCCCAAGCTGACCACGTTGAGAATTCTCGCGGCAATGATGAACGAAGTGTTAAATCTCATACCTTGTCCGGAGCCGTGGGACTGCTCGTATTATTAATAGGTGTAATTGGCGTTTCGGTATGGAGGTTTTTGACGGGGAATAAGAAAACTCATCAAGGCGATCCTTCTGATGAGAGTGTCCGCCGGGGCCATGAGCAGAGCGATGCGAATATACGCGCGATTGTACTGTCGGGGATAGGGCTGTTTGTGACAATCGGCATAATCCACATTCTGCTATTGTGGAAATTTGGTTACTTTGCCGCCCACAGGATAGAGCCGAGTATGCCTCCCTCTGCGCTGGCTAGTATAGAGCGCCTGCCCCCGGAACCCCGTTTGCAGGTCAGTCCTCAAGAGGATTTAAAAAAGATGCGCGAGGCTGAGGATCGGATTTTAAACAGATACGGCTGGGTTGACGAAAAGGCTGGAATTGTCAGGATTCCGATTGGCTACGCTATGGAATTGATCGTCAAAAGAGGCTTGCCGGTAAGGAGTGCGAAGAATGATGAAAGGTAAAAGGGCACAGGCGACCTATTTTTTTACTCTTCTTTGCTTATTTCTACTCGGAGCTGTTCCTGCGCGGGCGCATGGCGTACGAGCCGATGACATAATTGGCAAGGTTGGCTTTGATCAGAGACTGAATGAGCAGGTGCCGCTTGATCTTGTATTCCGGGATGAGACCGGAAAACCCGTGAGACTGGGCGACTACTTTGGCAAAAAGCCCGTTATTCTCCTCCTTGCCTATTATAATTGTCCTATGCTTTGCGGGGAGGCGCTAAACGGGCTTGTGAGGAGCCTCCAGGACTTGAGTTTTAAGGTTGGCAATGAATTTAATGTGGTTACCGTGAGTTTTAATCCCAATGAAACGCCTCAGATTGCCGCCGCCAAAAAAAAGATATACATTCTGCGATACGCACGCCCCGGAGCAGCAGACGGGTGGCATTTTCTTACGGGCAAACAGGATTCAATCGAGAAACTAACCCGGGCAGTCGGATTCCGATACGCCTATGATTCTGATTTGAACCAGTATGCCCATGCCACAGGCATTGTGGTTTTGACGCCGCACGGCAGGATTGCCAGATACTTCTACGGAATCGAGTATTTGCCTAGAGACCTGCGCTTCAGTCTCATAGAGGCCTCTGAAAACAAGATCGGCTCGCCGATTGATCACATTTTGATCCGTTGCTACCACTACGATCCTGCTACGGGAAAGTATGGTGTTGTTATTATGAGGGTCGTGCGTTTAGGTGGTCTCGCGACTATCGTGGTCTTAGGCACTTTCATGTTTGTTATGCTGCGGCGAGATAGAAATAAGAAGTCAGTAAATGTTAAACCACGAGTTGATGCAGGTGGGCGCGAATGAGAGTAGAGGGAAAAATGCAGGAGTCAGAACACAGGAAACAGAATACAGAAGAATGAATTCTAACTTCTGGCTTCTGATTTCTTATATTCGTGTAATTTGAGGATTAAGATATGGCATCGGGTTTTTCACTCTTTCCAGAGCGGGCATCCACAGTCGCAGGACGAATTGATACTTTCTTCCATTTCATGGTTGTGCTCTGTGCATTTGTTGCATTGCTCGTTATAGTACTTATATTCTACTTTTGCATTAAATACCGTCGCGGCTCAAATGCCGATCGATCTCGGCTGCTCATTAATAACTATAAGCTTGAGTCTGCCTGGACGATTATTCCACTCGGCATATTCATATTCATATTTATCTGGGGGGCAAATCTTTTTTTCACTATGTACCAACCGCCTCCTGGAGCAATAGAGATCTACGTTGTGGGCAAGCAGTGGATGTGGAAGATTCAACACCCGGAAGGGCAGAGAGAGATTGACGAACTGCACGTGCCTATGGGTCGCCCGGTTAAGTTAACAATGACATCGCAGGATGTGATCCATGATTTCTTTATTCCTGCATTTCGCGTAAAGCAGGACGTGTTGCCGGGACGCTATACAAGCCTATGGTTTGAAGCGACTAAACCCGGCGAGTACCACCTGTTTTGTTCACAGTATTGCGGAACTAACCATTCCCTTATGGTTGGCCGGGTGATTGTTATGAGGCCTGTGGACTATGAGAAATGGCTAAAAACCGGCACGATTAATGAATCTTTGGCGTCTGCAGGTCAGAGGCTTTTCCAGCAATTTGGATGCAGCGGCTGTCATGGCCCCAACTCAAGCGTCCACGCGCCTAAGCTAGAAGGGGTATTCGGCAAGCCCGTACATTTGCAGGGTGGAGAGACTGTGATCGCCGATGAGAAATATATACGCGATTCTATTCTCCTTCCGGAGTCACAGGTTGTAGCTGGATACGTGCCTATAATGCCCAGTTTTAAAAGCCAAATCAACGAAGAGCAGTTGTTACAGATTATCGCATATATAAAATCCTTGGGAGAAAAACCACAGGAGTGAGTAAATGAGTGTAAAGTCATCTGCTATTAAACCCCATAAGAATTATCTTAACGTTGATTACAGCGTAAAGTCGTGGCTGCTTACAACAGACCATAAGCGCATCGCTATGCTCTACATGGTATCTATCACATTTCTCTTCCTTGTCGGCGGTGCCGCCGCCACTCTGATTCGACTGGATTTAATGACACCTCAAGGAGACCTTGTTCAAACAGAGACATATAACAAACTCTTCACAATGCACGGCGTAATTATGGTGTGGTTTTTCCTAATTCCTTCCATTCCCGCGGTGCTTGGAAACTTCCTCGTGCCTATGATGATCGGAGCGCGGGATGTTGCATTTCCCAAACTGAATCTAGCAAGCTGGTATATATACATTCTCGGCGGACTGTTTACGCTCGGAGCAATGGCAACAGGTGGCGTTGACACAGGCTGGACATTCTACACGCCATACAGCAGCACCTATGCCAACACCCATGTTATTGCCACACTAGCCGGAGTCTTCATTGTGGGGTTCTCGTCAATTCTAACAGGACTCAATTTTATTATTACAATACACAAAATGCGCGCTCCAGGCATGACGTGGTTTCGCCTGCCCCTGTTTCTCTGGTCAATGTACTCAACAAGCGTCATTTTAGTTCTCGCAACGCCAGTGCTTGCAATCACACTCTCGCTTGTGGCGGCGGAGCGGATATTCGGGGTAGGGATTTTCGACCCGGCCCTTGGCGGCGATCCACTCCTTTTTCAGCATCTATTCTGGTTCTACTCACATCCGGCGGTCTACATAATGATATTGCCAGGAATGGGTGTGGTAAGCGAACTGATTACGTGTTTCTCAAGGAAGCGAATCTTTGGCTATAACTTTGTCGCCTTTGCCAGCGTCGCCATTGCCATAATTGGGTTTCTCGTATGGGGTCATCATATGTTTGTCGCTGGCGAGTCAATTTATGCAGGTCTGGTGTTCTCAACCTTGAGCTTTCTTGTCGCGATTCCATCCGCAATTAAGGTCTTCAACTGGACGGCCACGCTTTACAAGGGTTCTATCTCATTTGATACGCCTATGCTCTATGCCCTTGGGTTCATTGGCCTCTTTACAATTGGGGGGCTGACGGGTCTCTTTCTTGCCGCGCTTGCGATTGATGTCCACGTGCATGATACATACTTTGTCATCGCTCACTTCCACTACATTATGGTGGGCGGGATGGTTACTGCATACTTGGGTGGAATACACTTCTGGTGGCCTAAAATATCCGGACGCATGTATCCGGAGTGGTTGGGAAGGTTTGCGGCGGCGATACTCTTCTTTGGATTTAATCTGACATTTTTCCCACAATATCTGCTGGGATATTTAGGAATGCCACGCCGCTATCACGTCTATCCGCCGGAGTTTCAGCTGCTAAATGTCATGTCAACCTTGGGTGCCTCAATTCTGGCAGTCGGATATTTTCTTCCTTTGGGGTATTTACTCTGGTCTTTGCGTTATGGGAAGATTGCTGGTCCCAACCCCTGGAGGGCAACTGGGCTTGAATGGCAAACCCCCTCGCCGCCTCCGCGCGATAACTTTGAGAAAACACCAATCGTAACCCAGGAAGCATACGCCTACTCGCCGGAGTCGCCTCAAGAGTACGTACCCCAGGGAGGCTGAATATGTCTGAGAATAAGTCGTTAGTATCACATCAATTCGATGACCTGGAGCAGGAGCACGAGGCCTCTTCGTTGGGGATGTGGGTATTTCTCGCGACAGAGGTCATGCTCTTTGGCGGATTATTTACAGGATATACCGCTTATCGATTTATTTATGCGAGCGCGTTTAAGGAGGCAAGCCATCACACTGATATACTCTTGGGTGGCATCAATACTGGTGTATTGCTCTTGAGTAGTCTGATGATGGCTCTGGCAGTCCACGCTGCGCAGGAAGGCAGGTGCAAGGCAATTGTAGGCTTTTTGATTGCTACTATGTTTCTTGGACTGGTATTTCTTGGAATTAAGGGGCTTGAATATTACAAGGATTTTGAGGAACACCTTGTGCCGGGTCTGAAATTTTTATATAAAGGCTCCGACGTGAGTTCTATCAACGTCGCTGTCTTACCCGGACACGGTTTGAATTTTCCCCATGAAGGATTCGGCTCTCCAAAACCAAAAGAGGAACTCTTCTTTGTCTTTTATTTTTTTATGACGGGTCTGCATGCTATACACCTGAGCATCGCAATTGGAATTGTAGCCGTTATAGCGTTTCTTGCCTGGCGCGGCCGGTTCTCGCCGGAAAACCACATGGGGGTCGAACTCACTGGTCTCTACTGGCACTTTGTTGATATTATCTGGGTCTTTCTATTTCCATTACTCTATTTAATGGGGCGACACTGATGTCACAAAAAATCGTACAGAGAAAAGTCTACTTCTTTGTTTTCGCTGCGCTGATGGTTCTTCTTTTTGCTACTACCGGATTCGCTTATATTGATCTCGGACCTCTGAGCCCTGTCATTGCTCTCTTTATTGCCGCCTGTAAAGCACTTTTGGTTATCCTCTACTTCATGCACGTGCGCTATAGCAGCCGCCTTACATGGATTTTTGCCGGAGCTGGGGTTACATGGCTAATGATCCTAATTGGCCTGACGTTGAGCGATTTTATTAGCCGAGGCTTGCTTTCTATCCCCGGCAAATGAGCGTTGGTTTAATGTAGGGGCGAACCTCCGCCTGTGGTGAGCTAGTCGAACCATGTTCGCTCAAATGGACTAAGGGTTCTTTTTTTGAAGAAGTTTGCTTGCTACGATTATGTTATCGCGTCCAGCGGACTCGACTATCTTTACTGCTTCATCGAGGGTTACTTTTGACGGGAGTGTTGCGAGTTTAAGAAGCATTGGAAGGTTTACCCCTGAGATTACTTCCAGTTTTTTTTCTTCTAGGAATGTGAGACTTACGTTGGACGGGGTTCCTCCAAACATATCTGTAATCAGAAGGACGCCTTCTCCTTCGTCCACTTTTTTTATAGCGTTCTTAATCTTTTTTGTAAACGTTTCAAACTCCTCACGCGCATCTAAACACACCCCCTCAATCTTAACCGCGGATTTATCGGCTACGACAAACTTTACGGCTGAAATAAGCTCGTCTGCTAGCCTTCCGTGAGTTACAAGAACAACTCCGACCATCGCGTCACCTCAGTTTTTTGAAATGTCCCTGTGCCGGACGGTAGGGGAAAGGTGTTTGAATCTCTCTGCAACCTCATTTACGATTACCGCCGACCTGTGCTTTCCACCCGTGCATCCTATGGCTACCGTCAGATAAGATTTGCCTTCCTTCTCGTATCTAGGGATCAGGAACTTTAAAATGTCTACCAGTTTTTCGATGAACTTTCTAGTGTCTTCGTTTTTTAACAGAAAGTCCTTTACCCTTTTATCTGAGCCGGTCAGGTCTTTTAATCTCTCAATAAAATGCGGGCTTGGAAGAAATCTCACATCGAGTATCACATCGGCGTCATAGGGAAAGCCGTACTTGTATCCGAAAGACAGGAAATTTATGGAAATCTTTCTCGATTTAATTTTCTCGAACGTCCCCTGAACCAATTCCCTCAACTGATGAACATTTAAATCTGACGTATCTATCAGATAGTCGGCCAGGTTTTTGATTTTGGAGAGCATTTTTCTCTCCCTATGAATTCCGCGCAGTATGTTTCCGTTTGTAGAAAGCGGATGCTTTCTTCTTGTCTCCTTGTAACGCTTTACAATGGCTTCATCCGAAGATTCAAGGAAGAGAAGCTCTACCAAATGCCCTTTTTGTTTAAGCTCCGCTATCACGTCGGGAGCGCGTTCAAAAAACACTCCCTCTCGCACGTCCATTACGAGAGCCGCTTTCCTTATTTGCTCTGCGGAGTTCTCGCATAGCTCGATGAACGTGGGGATGAGAGTGGGCGGAAGATTATCTACGCAAAAATAACCCAGGTCTTCAAGTGCCTTTACGGCAGTGCTTTTTCCGGAGCCCGAAACGCCGCTTAAAATTATAAGGCGCGTCATGATCTCTCCTTTTTTCCAACACGTCCTTCAATGTAGTTTCCCAATACTTCTGCCGCAGACACAGCACTCGATTTTAGAAGCTGGTTTCTCACGGCGACCTCAACAATTGTAGCCGTATTTCTTCCGGGACTCACCGGAATAACGAGAAAAGGAAGTTCAACCTCCATGATGGTGTGGGTTTTCTGGTCAAGTCCGAGTCTATCGTACTCCGTATCCAAGCTCCACTGGGCAAGCTCTATTACCATATCTATTTCTCTCTTATCCATAACGGACGCTGTTCCAAACAGGTCTTTTATATTTATAATACCCACACCTCGAACCTCCATAAGGTGCCTTATATTTTCCGGGCCGCTTCCTACGAGCCTTGAAGTTCCGATCTTTCTTATCTCAATCACATCATCAGCTACGAGTTTAGAACCCTTGAGTATTAGATCGAGCGCGCACTCGCTCTTTCCTATTCCGCTTTTTCCAAGTATAAGAACTCCCAGCCCGTGTATATCAATAAGTACTCCATGAATGGTTACAAATGGAGCAAGCCTTTCTTCAAGTACTGCGTTCAGGGTTGAAATAAGCCGGCCTGTATAGAGTTCGGTTGTAAATAGAGGCATCTGCTTCTCCTCACAGGCGACTCTGAGTACCTCGGGCGGCGTAAGCCCCTTTGATATTATAAAGCACGGCACGTCCTGAGAAGAGAGGGCATCTGAGATCTTTTCCTGTTTATCGTAGAGGAGTTTATTAAAGTAGGAAATCTCTGTTCTGCCAAGAATCTGTGCTTTTCCATCTTCAAGCACGATATTAGGCTCGATCATTCTGAGTCCCGGCTTTTGAACCCTGTTTGATCTGATCTTGCGCCAGAGACCGCCTCGACCTGCGATAATTTCTATTTGAAGTTCTCTTCCCCAAGCGTCGTAGAGTTCTCCAACCTCAAGAGGCGCTCCTGTCTTAATGCTTTTCATCCTCCTCAATTATTATTTCATATATCTCGCCTTGAGATTTTGCCTCCATGATTCGAGAGCGGAAGTCAGAATCTTTAAAGATTCTAGAGATTCTCGCAAGGAGCTTCAGATGCGCCCCTGCGGAGTTTTCAGGAGCTATAAGAAGTATAAAGAGGTGTGTGGGTTTTCCATCAAGGGATTCAAAATCAATTCCTTCGAGGCTTCTTCCAAAGGCGGTAATTATATTTCCCAGACCGCTGAGTTTGCCGTGAGGGATTGCAACCCCCGCGTCTACAGCCGTGCTGCAGAGCTTTTCTCTTTCCATAAGGACCTCAACCAGCCTCTCTGCGTTTATATTTGAGTATATAGATGATATGCGCTCAGAGATCTCTTTTATTACTTCTGGTTTGGTTTTTGAATGAAGATTCGGAATCACGCATTCTTTCCTTAGAACCTCTAATAATTTCATGCCTTTATCGCCCGGGTGCTATTAAGCCGATGCTGTTTCCTTTTTTTTTGTATACGACGTTTACCTCGCCGGTTTCGCTGTTTCGAAACACCAAAAAGTCCATATCCGACACTTTTAATTGCAAAACGGCTTCTTCAACGGACATGGGCTTTGACGGTGCCCTTTCAACCTTAATGTCTTCGCCATCCTCTTCGCTTCTGAGTGTGAGGGCTTGAGGTTCAATCTGCGGTGTTGACCTTGCGCCAATACTCCTTTTTGTTTCAATTCTCTTTTCAGTTTTTCTCTTTAGCTGTTTTATTGTACTGTCAATCGCCCCATCAATCGCAACGTACATATCCTCGGCTTCAACAGACGAGGTGCTTTTAAGGGAGCCACCGCTATTTACCAATATCTCAGCGGTATTCCTGAATTTTTCTACTGTGAGAACGGCCTTTACCTCACAAGGATTTCTTGTGGATCCGATATATCGTTCTAACTTCTTTATCTTCTTCGATATGTAATTTTTCAGGTCTTCAGACTTGTTTTGGTCTATGTGCCTTGTGGTCACCGTAAGCTGCATCGCTCTTCTCCCTTTTTTTTACCATCCTCTCCGAAGAGGAGGGAATTTTGAGTATCTTTCTGTATTTTGCAACCGTTCTTCGGGCAACCTTTATGTTTCTTCTCTCAAGCATCCTCGATATATCGTCGTCCGAGTACGGATTTTCGGGCGGCTCAGAAGCGATTAATTCTTTTATAACTGTCTTTACTCTTTCAAACGATACCTCTTCGCCATGAGACGTCTCTATCTTTCTACAGAAAAGGGATTTGAGTTCGACTGTTCCCTGTGGGGTATAGACGTACCTTCTACTCGTTATCCGGCTTACTGTAGATTCATGTACACCTACGGCCTGGGCGATGTCTTTTAACCTTAAGGGCCTTATATAAGTGGTTCCGTATTCAAAAAAGTCTCTCTGAAACTCGACGATCTTCATCATAATTTTTCTTACCGCCGCGTCACGCTCCTCGAGGCATTTTATTATCCTTTGCGCGGCTTCGAGTTTTTCCTTTATATATTTTTTTACGTCCGTCGAGAGGTTGGGTCCCTGCTTAAAAAGGGTTTTATAGTATTGACTCACCCTTACTTTTGGAAAATCGCGATTTAGCTGTATCTGCAGGTCGTTTCCCACCTTATAAATATAAAAATCCGGCACGATATACTTTTCAGTATCTTTCATGTAGAAGGGTCTTCCGGGCTTAGGTTCAAGGGATGAAACAAATGAAATTGCCTGCTCTACCTCTCCTACCGGGATTTCAAGGGTGTCCGCAATCTTCTGGTAATCTCTCTTTCCCACGTCTTCTAAATGGTCCTCAATTATTTTTCTTACAACTCCATCATACCCAATTTCTTCGGCCTGGATCTTAAGGCACTCTTTTAAATTCCTGGCGCAGATCCCAGGAGGATCAAATGAGGACTGTATTTTCTTTAAAACCTCCTCGACTCTGCGGACGTAGCTCTCGTCTGAAGTTATGAGGTTTTCATAGAGCGCGGTTTTTTCTTCTTCTGATGTGTTCTCGGTCTCGGAGCTTGAATTTAGTTCGTGATTCTGCTTGACTAGAAGCAGGGCAATCTCCTCCAGCCCTGTCTCAAGGTACCCGTCCTCATTTGTGTTGCCTATAATCACAGATGCGATTTGTTTCTCCTCTGCGGAGAAATCTGAAAGGCTGAGTTGCCACTTGAGGTGGTCTAAAAGAGACTCGACTTCGCTTACCCTGCTTTCCCAGGGTATCTCTTCTTCGCCCTCTTCAAAAGATTCTTTAAAGGATGGGGAGCCTTGATTGCCCCCAACAAGAAAGCTGTCTTCAAAGGGTTTAAAGTTAAAATCCTCTTTGGAATCCGTGTCCTCTGTGTTTTTTTCTCCAACTTCTTCTAAAACCGGATTTTCAACAAGTTCCTGTTCTAGGTATTCCTTGAGCTCAAGCGTTGTCATCTGAATGAGTTTTAGGAAAAGTTGTAGCTCTTGCGTGAGTATAAGGCGTTGCTCTTGAATGAGTTTTTGGGTTGGTGGTCGCGACATAAGTTAAGACCTTCCTATCAGATACACTAGAACCCGCGTGTTAAACTGGATTTATCTAAAACCTACTATTACCTCTTATTATCTCTATCGACATATAACAACCATAAAACTCACAGAGCACACCTGGGGGTTCTTCTAAACTCCTCTCTGTGCTCCTCGTCATAAGTATAATTCATAGCCAGATAACATCTGCTTTCACCTACTAATAATTAAATCATACCAGCATATGATTTTTCTGTAAAGGCAAACTTTTAAGCGCAGAGGCGAAATCGGGTCTGGAAGGTTAACCCTGTTTGAAGCGTATGATTTGACTTGGAGGTGCTTTTGCTTTATTTTTAACGAATAATATAAAGTTGGATGGCAGATGGCTGAGATTGATAAGGGAAAGATTCTAAAAGACGCCTTTGAATACCAGCGCAAAGGGCAGCACGATAGAGCTATAGATGAACTCAGGAAGATATTAAAGGTTTATCCACGGGATACCAGAACTCTTCAAAAGGTAGCCGAACTCCAGTCTAAAAAAGGGGATAGAAAAGAGGCTGTAAAGAGTTATATCCAGCTTGCTGAGATTTACGAAAAAGACGGATTTGTTGACTTTGCGATATCCGTTTATAAAACAGTTCTCAAGATGGATGACGGGCTCTTTGACGTTCACTTGAGATTGGGCAAATTATTTTTGAAAAAGAACCTCAGGGGCGAGGCTCTTGCCTCTCTTCAGACCGCGCTTAAGCGATGCGACGACAATAAGAGAGAAAAAGAGGAGATTTTAGAGAAGATAATTGAGGCGAATCCCGGGGATGTCTCTACCATTGAGCGCCTGGCTGACCGTTACTACAATGGAGGGAAAGTCGATCCTGCAAAGGATACTTTGCGCAAAGGCGCGGAGGCGATGAAAAACACCTTTAATTTCGACGTGGCTCGCAAGTTTTATGAAAAGATTTTAAATATAGATTCTAAGGATGAGCTGGTTCTAAAAGCGATGGCTGAGCTTGAGGTCGATGCGGGAAACCCGAAGGGAGCGGCCGATATTTATGAAAGGATTCTTGAATCTAATCCTAATGATATTGAAGTACTCAAAAAAGCCACAGAGCTTTACGGCAGTATGGGAGACGCTGAGGCGGAGAGGACAAAGCTATGCCTCAGAAGACTTGCCAGCGTCTATAAATCAATGAATTCCGATTCTGAGCTTAAAGAGGTCTATGAAAAAATCCTCTGCCTTGAACCCTCTGATCCTGAAGCGGTAGAATTTATGGATCGAGAAAGCAGGGCGAACGAAATAAAAATTGACCAGTCTTCCCCAGAAGAATCCGAATTAAAGACGGAATCGGTTTCCTTTTCAGATAACCTATATTCTTCTGACCAGGAGCATAGAGAAGAAAAGAATGAGAAATTAGAATTTATCCCGGATAGTGAGCCTAAGTACGCTGACCCCACGGATTCTCCAATTCTTTCCCTCGGTGGACCGGACGTATCTTCTCAGACTAAGTTAGTTGAAACGGTTGATGAAGAAAAAGAGTTAAAAGAAACAAGGGTTGGGCCAGAAGAGGAGTCGAATGTTTTAGATATAAATCGAGAAAATTATAGGAAGAGTGAAAAAACAAAGATGCAGGACGCTATTCCTTTTAAGAGAGCAAATACAGAAAACCTAAATAAAGATGCAAACAACTCGTTCTACGAGCGTGGAATTGCTTATAAAGATATGAAGATGACCGAACAGGCGGTATCAGAGTTTAGAAAATCCATAGGGGGGGGGTATCAGGTACCGGAATCCTATATGATGATAGGGTTGTGTTTCCTCCAAAGAGGAGATGGGAAAAGGGCACTTGGGTGGTTTAAGAAGGGGCTTTCTCTAGATGGCCTTGCGGTTGAGCAGGTTATTAGCCTAAAGTCCGGCTCTGCTCTTGCACTTGGGATTATTGGAAGCGTTTCTGATGCAATTAAACTTTTAGAGGAAATTATTGAAGACTACCAGTGGAAAGAGTAAGAATAATTCAACCCCTGTAATAGGAGAAAATGGAGATTCAGCATCTTGGAAAGCTGATTATCATACTTGGCATTTTTCTTGTCGTTATTGGAGTACTAATAGTTTTAGCTCCCAGGATTCCCTATATCGGAAGACTGCCGGGAGACATATACATAAGGCGTGATAGATTCACCATTTATTTCCCTCTTGTTTCTTCAATTATTATCAGCCTAATTCTTACTTTAATCTTGAACTTTATATTTAGGAAGCGATAAGCGGACTCTGCTGAAGGATTTCCTAAAAGACTTTAATCCGAACCCATAAGCTCGTACATCTCTTTATCGGAGAGTCCGAAGTAGTGTCCTATCTCGTGCAAAAGAACCTCGTATACTCTCTCTTCTATCTCTTTTTCACTTCTACACATTCTTTCGATATTTCTCTGAAAGAGGACTATTTTATCGGGAAGTCGTGCAACCTGCCATACGCTCCTTTTCGGAAGTGGGGTTCCCCTGTAGAATCCGAGAAGTAGCTTTTCGCCTCTGATTCTAAGTTGCTCCAAATCCTCTGGAGTCGGGAAGTCCTCCACTATAATTTCGACATTTTCCATCTTTTGCTTGAACCTTTCTGGGATCTTTTCATAGGCTTTGTTTACAAGTTCCTCAAATTTCTCTCTATCCAATGTCTTTAACTCATCCCTTAGGGTGTTCTTCACATGAAAAATGGGTAGAAATTATAGTTTTCGCATAAAGGCTTATTTACGAGTTAATGGCAGGTCTTATTTGTCTAGAAAAGAGTTCCATGGTTTCAACTACCCCTTCTAAGGTTCCGCTTAAAACCTGAAAGACTAGATGTGATACTCCTGACTCTTTATATCTTTCTATACCTTCGGATATCTCATCTGGTGTGCCGCGAAGAATTTCTTTGCAATCTGCCTTCTCTGAGATGCCCTTGATTTGAAGGTTTTTCCTCAATGATATTACAAAATCTGATGTCTCTTTTCCCTTTCCAGATAAGAGTTCATTTACGTATTTTACTCCTTCCTTAATCTCGTCAGGTGTAAGCCCTACGGAATGCCAACCATCCCCGGCGTTAACTGCCCGCTCAATAGCCATTCGACTATTCCCCCCAACCCATATAGGCGGGTGTGGCTTCTGAGTGGGTCGCGGAAGAAACTTAATCCCTGAGAACTTGTAATACCTGCCTTTAAAACTCGGCTCCTCCTTAGTCCAGAGCACTTTTAAAACCTCTATGCACTCGTCGGTAATGGGTCCTCTCTCTGTGTAAGGTACGCCGAGAGCGTTAAATTCATCTTTAATCCAACCAACCCCAACGCCCGGTATAACCCTTCCGCCGGAGAGGACATCCAGGGTTGAGATTATCTTTGCAAGTATTACAGGATTCCTATACGGAAGGATTATTATGCTTGTTCCAAGATGAATCCTGGTTGTGCAAGCGGCTACGTAGGCAAGAGTTGTGAGAGGCTCATAGAACATATCACCAAAACCCTGATGAGACTCTGGTATTACTATATGATCGCTTACCCATAGGGAATCAAATCCAAGTTCTTCTGCGGCTTTTGCAATCTTTAGGATTGTGTCTTTTTTCGCATACTTTCCGAAATTTGGCAGGACGACTCCGAATTTCATACTATACTTCCTTTTGGGTTATTTTATGAAATCCTAACATAAAGCAACCACGATTTCACAAAGAGCTATCATACCTGCATTACCGAATAAAAATAGTACTGGAGCCATTATTATAACTCATACCCAATTCAATTAATGGATAACGCGTTAAGAAGATGGTGTGGTGTATTAATATGAAGTTGTTAAGGGCCAACACGAGATCCATTCCGTAAATATCCGCCTGGATTTTTGTCGTCTATCTATATAAAATAGGTGTAATAACTATCAATATTGAAAATAGATAATGGAGGGAGGCTATAATGACAATAAACAATGCTGGCAAAAGGTTAGGTATATATATTTTTGATGGAGCAGAGGTTCTTGATTGGGCAGGACCCATAAGTGTTTTTGCAGTGGCACGGCGGATGGATCCGGAACTGGACGCATTTCTGGTAGGGGACTCTATGGTTCCCGTTAAAGCAACTGCAAACTTATCTGTTAATCCAAAATACAGCCTTGATCACAAACCAGATATGGATGCTTTCTTGATTCCCGGTGGTATTGGAACGCGGGTCGAGATGCACAATTCCCGGCTTCTTGATTTTGTCAAATCCTTACCTGAAAAGACGTTGCTTGTGAGTGTTTGCACCGGTTCTTGGATTTACGGTGTAGCGGGGATTCTGGATGGAATCAGAGCTACTAATCGTAAGAACCCGGATCCCGGTGAAACAGTTATTCCGATAGATCGTCTAGCTCGAATTGCTCCAAAGTGCCAGATTGATCGTCACCGTGTTGTAGACAGTGGTAGGGTAATCACGGCTGGAGGCATATCATCAGGTATTGAAATGGGGTTCTACCTCTTGGAGCGATTCGGCTACGATGAAAAATTTGTTGATAATGTCGCCTATATAATGGAATATGAGAAACAGTGGAAACTCATGAAGGGTGACCGGTTTGTGGATAAAAGCTGACCCAAACAAAGACGTTTTATGACTTCCCAATAAAGTTAGCATGAGCTAACTTATAGTCCGTTATTATGACTTCTGACCTTAGCAGAAGTGGTACGAATTAAATTCCTGAAAATTAGATGAATTAATAGTGGAGGCACCTTATGGAGCAAATTGCGTTTCAGGATTATATGGAGAGAAATAAGTGCTGGGGTTGCGGGAGTAGCAATGAATACGGTTTACATATAAAAAGCTATTGGTCGGGTGATGAATCGGTCTGCGTGTGGCAACCGCGAAAATATCATATGGCTGGCCCTACGCATATTCTGAATGGTGGAATTATTGCTACTATAATAGACTGTCACTCGATTTGCACTGCTATAGCGACTGCATACAGAGAAGAAGGGCGAGGGTTAAATACGGAACCATTTATCTGGTACGTTACGGCATCCCTAAAGATAGACTATCTCCGACCAACGCTGATCAACGAGTCTGTCAACCTTCGGGCACGAGTTAAGGAAAGGAGAGGGAGAAAAACGGTTGTTACCTGTTCGCTGTTTTCGAGAGACCAAGAGTGTGTGCGAGCAGAGGTTCTTGCTGTGCATGTGCCTCCTGATTGGTTCAAGCAATAGCTAAGGTCGCTGCATAATCTCAGATAATTTTTCTCCCTCTTTACCTTGCTCTGCCAACGGAGGAGGTAGTAAAGCGATGAGAGTATCTCACTTTTTATAGAACAATTTAATTTATTAGTTCCACAATCTTCTCATTGTTTGCCATAAGGGCAACCGTTTGGTTTTATATGTTTCATATCCGTTTGAGTCTTGAAATTGTTTCCGAGCAATACCAATCCATAGTCCCGGTGTTATTTCCTTGCACGTTGTGCAAATCCAGTTCCCATGAAGAATTTTTTTGCCTTTTTTATTTTGTTTTACATCCCTAACTTCAAAAATGAGAGACCCATTGCAGGTTTCGCATTGATTATTTGTGAGGAATACCTTTTCTACCATCATGCTTTAATTATATGGCCGGGTTGGAATTACATAAATTAGACTTTGGTATGCTTTTTGATGCGAAAAAATGTAATTTTGATGGAATCTTATGACTTTAGTTTTAAGGTTTTTCCGATGCTCAACTCAGGTTTTCCCCTATTGTTATTCCCTTATTATAATGAAATATGCTTTAAAACCTTAGAGAGAACCATGGGGGAAAAACTCAATATACTGATACTAGAAGATGTTGATACGGACGCCGAGTTGGTCGAGCGTGAATTGAGTAAAGCAGATATACAGTTCTCATCAAAGCGAGTAGAGACAAAAGAAGACTTTCTCAAAGAACTCAAGGACCTTGCGCCAGATCTTATACTCTCGGATTATACACTTCCCTCAATCGATGGCGTTAGTGCGTTAAAGATTGCACAGGAGAAGTGTCCGTATGTACCCTTCATCTTTGTCACTGGGTCGCTTGGTGAAGAAAGGGCGATTGAGGCACTCAAAAGCGGCGCTACGGATTATGTTCTCAAAGAACGACTATTGCGTCTTGCACCTGTGGTGCGTCGAGCATTACGCGAAGCAGACGAGCGAATCAAACGCAAACAGATAGAAGAACAACTACTGCATAATGCCTTTCATGATGCGCTGACGGGCCTGCCAAACCGAGCCTTGTTTATAGACCGCCTGAACCAGTCAATAAAGCATACAAGGCGGCACGAGGACTATTTATTTGCCGTGCTCTTCCTAGACCTAGATCGCTTCAAGATTATTAATGATAGCCTGGGACACCTGATCGGAGATCAACTGCTTATTGCAGTTGCCCGGCGGCTGGAGGGGTGTCTGCGTTCGAGTGATACGGTTGCGCGTTTTGGAGGAGACGAGTTCATGGCTCTTCTCGATGGTATCAAAGATGTCAGCGATGTAATACGGGTTGCTAACCGGATTCATAAGGAACTGGCGTCGCCTTCTATACTGAATGGGTATGGAGTATCCACTACAGTAAGCATCGGAATCGCCTTGAGTTCGACGGGTTATGACCGGTCTGAGGACTTTCTGCGCGACGCTAACACGGTGAGGCATCATGCGAAGATGCTCGGTCCGGGGCGTCATGAGATATTTGACGAGACCGTGCACGCTCGTGCAGTGGCGCT
>JBLNAE010000104.1:0-9611 GCA_050259195.1 Ignavibacteriales bacterium | reverse complement strand
TATCGTCTTTAGCCTCGAGTCCCACTGGTGGGACTTTACCATTAAACCCTTCCAAGTCTGCAATACTCTGCTTACCCCTATTCTTAACGAACAGCATATCGGCGAACAGGTGCTTACAGGTTTCCTTCCGCGTCTTATAATCCGGGCAGGTGCAAGTCATTCTTTCCGTATCCACATCATAATAGCCGCTTACTTTAAACAGACCATTAGAGTTAATGGACACCCTACCCGCTTTGTATAGCTCCATGCCCTTGTCGTGCCTGGACTTACCGTTGCCAAACGTGTTAAACTTAGAATTACCGTTAGCTTTATCGTTGCCCTGGCTTGAGGCTGCAACCTTGAGCCGGGGCTTTTCATTTGTATCATCTCGATTACCTAACAATTTAAAGCCCTCCTTCTCTCTAACTAACTTTATAATTATTATAAATACTCTTATACTATAAGTCAAGTATTATTTCTAATTTTTGTTAATCTATTGATAAATCTTGAACGTTGGCTTATAATAAAAATGAATTCAAATATGAGGAGGGCATAGACTAATGGTAAAGTGCAATCTTTCCCGGATCCTTGGAGAAAAGCGGATTTTGAGAGTGGAACTATCAAGGCAGACAGGAATTGCCATGTATACCTTAGCTCAACTTTACTATGACAAATGGGATGGAATAAAGCGTGATACCATAAACACCCTCTGCAAGGCTTTAAGTATGCAAGTAGGAGATCTATTTGAGTATGTAGCAACAGAAGAAAAGAAAGTCAAAGAAACTAAACCCCAAAAAGGAGGTAAGTAACATGTCAGTATATGAAAGAAACGGTTATTGGTATGCGGAGGTCCCCTTGTCTAATGGAAAGAAATTAAAGCGGTCCGTAGGCAAGAAGGGAATAGTAACTAAGTCTATGGCCAGACAGGTAGAGCAAGAGTTAAAGCGTAAGGTTAAGCTAGGGCAATGGGATATGGTTCAGGATATACCTACATTCAATGATTTTATACCTGAGTTTATCTCGTACATAAAAGATATAAAACAGAATAGAGCTTGGCAGGATGCCAGCGATTGTGTGGAGAGCTTTGCCAGGTTCTTTGGCAATAAGAAGCTGTTGGAGATAAACTATGCTGACATAGAAGACTATAAAAGAGTCAGGACTCAAGAAAGCAGAAAACCGGCCACTATAAACAAAGAGCTAGCGTTTGTCAGGCACCTGTTCAACTACGCTAAGAGGTGCAAGAAATTCTATGGCGATAACCCTGTTTCAGTTTGTGGACTTCTATCAGTAAATAACCAGAAAACTAGAATTATAACACCTGAAGAAGAAGCCCTACTCATTGCCAATGCCGAAGAACCATTAAAGAGCATGATTCAAATGGCTTTGTTTACGTCACTTAGATTGAACTCAATCAGAACGCTAAAATGGAATTGTGTAGAACTTACGAATGGCACTATAACCATCGAGGCCTTTTACTCAAAGAACAAAAGAAACCATATCCTACCAATCAGCAATAAAGTTAGAAAGCTATTGTTAGAAGCAAAGTTAAAATGTGGTGGTAGTGAGTACGTGTTTCCAGAAGCAATGGCATTAACCCGAAAGGGTATAACCTTAAAATTTAGGATGCTGTGCAAGAAACTAGGAATTCAGGGGGTTAGGTTCCATGACTTGAGACATACGGCGGCTACACGGATGGTTGAATCCGGTGTCGGTATAGATAAGGTTAGCAAGATTCTAGGACACAGCACATTACAAATGACTATGAGATATTCACACCCTGATAATTCTCTTAGGGAAGCTGTAGAGGCATTGGCGAATTTTACAAGTAAAGCTACCAATTCGGCTACCAGTGACGATTTGATAGAGTCTAACTGATTGAACTTATTTATTTATATGTGCTTATAAGCCGAATTTTAGGTTAGTCATGATAAGTTATGTTCCCCCGAAGTTGCTGCGAGGAGTGAAACGATGAAGCAATCTCAAACAGGATTGATTCGGGACTTTGTCCCTTCGCAATGACAGGCTTTCTTTGGTTGTTAGTTCCTACAAAACAGCTATTTTGTGAATTCAAAATTGACTTCGGTAGATTTACCCGCCACAACTTCTACATCTTTGGTAACCTCTCCTAGGACCGCATGCCAAGCTTTTAGTTTGTATTTACCCGGCGGGACATCGGTTAGAGTAAATGAACCGTCCGCGCCAGTAACCATAATATAAGGGTGCTCGGATATGTAAATATACCCGCTCATCCACTTGTGTGTATTGCACTTTACATCTATCAGTCCCGCTTTCTTCATGGGCCTCTTTATAGACTCATCTTTATCTGGGAGAGCAATGTTATAGAGCGCTTTCCCATCCTGATAGAGATGGGTGTTGTGGAGGATTGGATCGCTATTTTTAATCTCTAATTCATCGCCCTCAAAACCTATCACGACTTTCGGGTCAAACGCGCACTTATAGTTATTGACCACCGCAGCCTCTTTTGGAAAAGGTTTGCCCTTGTCTATGCCCTCGATCATAACCACGACGTTCTGAATCTCACCGCCTGGAGAGATAATGTATTTATTTGCAGGGAGAGTATTCCCGCAGTAGTCCTGATTTTTATCTATCCTAATCGTCTCATCCTTTGGCGGCATCCCCACGAATTTCACCTTGCCCTTAATCGTTCCGCCATCTGTTACTTGAATCACTTCGTAACCATAAGTCGCTCCTCCTAAAAACAGGAAGAAGAGAGCGAGCGATACGAGTTTCAACCATCTTTCCATAATCATTGACCTCTCATGCAAAGATAATGTATAGGCGAGCCTCTACAAGTTTATATTAAACTCACGTTAATATAGCTTTCTACGAAGATAAAGCAAGATACAACTTTTATTCACGCCTTGGAATGTTATCCAACTAGTAGGAGCGAATGGCCGTTCACCCTTACATACAAATATGCGAAACGCGCCCCGGATGGGAATAGGCATCTAAAGTTAATTCTTAAACTCCACAAGCTTCTTGAATTTATCGTTATAATATATCTCTCCATTAGAAAAGACCATAAATGCCCCAATCTCAGGATGACTGCCTAAAAATTCCAGCGCCCTCTGTTTGCCCATGACATAAAGCGATGTGGCATAGGCATCGGCAAGGGTGTTATTTCCCTCCATAATCACGGTTATACTCTGAAAATCACCCGTCGGTTTTCCCGATTTCGGATTAAGAAGATGGTGATAAGCCTTGCCGTCCTTTTCGACGTACCCATCATAATCCCAACTCGTTGATATTGCTAAATCGCGTCCCCTAGTTTTGAAAGCGGCTATTGCGTCCTCTCCTGCTGGATTTTTTATTCCTACAAGCCAATCTCCGCCAAAAGCCCTCATATCGCCTGAAATAGAAACGAGGCCCTTTTTGATGCCTCTTTTCTTTAAAGCCTCTACGGCTTTATCAACGGCAAAACCCTTTCCGACTCCGCCAAGATCGAGCATCATGCCCTCTTTCTCTAAAAAGACCCGCTTTCCATCTATTCTCACCCATCTATAATTCACAAGAGCCTTTGCCTTATCTATCTCTTCATCGGTCGGAACCCTTACGTTTTCCCTTCCGAAATGGTAAAGACCGATTGTTAGAGCGCCGATTGTGGGATCAAATGCGCCCTTTGTTTCCTCGGCAACTCTGAGAGCTGTTTGCAAGACCTCTTTAACCTCACCGCTTACCTCTACAGACGCTTTCCCGGCTGAGCGGTTAATTTGAGATATTTGACTGTCCGGCTTGTAATCCGACAGCAGATTTTCCAAATCCCTGATCCTGGAAAACGCCGCGTCTATATCCTCGTTTGTTCCTCCAAAGACATTCACGCGGGCATATGTTCCCATGAGAAACTGCAGTCTCTCTATGGGCTTTTCTCTGGAGCACGAATTGAGGGAGAGAACGCAAATTAAAACGAATATCTTAGGAAGGTAAAATTTCACGATTGGAAGAAAATAAAAATGGGAGCATCTGTTGAGAGATGCTCCCTGACCGATATCTACTTTACCGGCTCTACTTTTTCAACAACCATAGCCTTGGCACCGCCGCTCTCAAATACCTTGCCGGTTACCTTTACCTTAGTTCCAATAAACGGAACTAATTGCTCGTCGGGACTGGCTTCGGGTTTCCCTCCTATTGCGTAGAAGAGCGAACCGTCATCGGATAGAAGAGCCAGGCTCTGTCCGGCTTTATGACAAGCCTCTGCGCAGGCCTTATGCCCCTCTCCCTTCAGTCCCTGACGCATATAGCAAGCCGGGTCAACAGGCTCACTGAGAATCGTAAGGGTCTTGGGTTGACTCCCCTTCCCCATCATTTCCTTGCCCTGCTCCATCATTTCCTTGCCCTTCTGCATCTCATCTGCGGCGAATGCCAGAGAAAGCGCGAGCAAAGAAACTGTTACGACTAAAGTTAAAAATCTAATCATTCTGCTTCACCTCCTTTTTATGGATTACTATCATCATTAGCAGGTACTTATCTTAACATAAAATGAGAACGTTTTCGTTAACCTTCTTCGTCATTTGATGCATACGCTCAATCACGGATTCATTTATTTGTCTCTATTTATATCTACGTTAGAAATTTAATCTTGGATTAGGATGTTCCAACCAGGTACATATCTCCCGTAGGCTTGGGCATACCGCCCTTAGGCTCAAGCGTAACGGCAAACTTTTGAATCCTGTCAGGTTCAGGTAGAGTCTCCAGCTTCATGGAACCGTTTCCTTTCTCATCTACTTTGAAAACGCCTGCACTCATAGGGGTGTTATCCGCAATCACCCAGAGCTGATACGTTTTTTCAAGAGGAGTCGGCGGAAGACTCAGGCTGTAGAACAGCGCCTTATTTTTCTTTTTATCCCAGAGTATTCTTCCGTGGGCTTTTAAACCCGGCTGAAGATTGATAAGGTCTATAACTACAGTGTTCGGATTTTGAAGGAATTCGATTACCTCACTTCGGGTCGAAACCTGTTCTTTTAACCTGTTTACCTCCGCCCTTTGTTCTCTAAGCCTATCCATAAGAAATAGGTTAGATATAAAGAGAAGGACTAATAAGACTAGAGCAGCCGCTCCTGCCAGTTTAAACCAAACGGGTTGAAGCCTTTTCCAGAAGGTAGGTTCATAGGAACTCTCCTTAATCCTTTTAGAGGCTTTGATCTTTTTAAAGAGCCTTTCTTTAACCTCTGGAGAGGGCTGAACAGAAGGTAGAGAATAGGGAATAAGAGATAAAATCGTCTCCGTCTCTTTAAGCGTTTGCTCGCAGATGGCGCAGCCGGTCTTGAGGTGCTCTTCGAATTCCCGAAGTTCTTCTCCATCAAGAGCGCCAAGGGCATAAATTGAGGGTAATTCGTCGAACCTATCGTGGTTTGTCATCTCAATTTCTTAATATCCCTCAATATATAATACGAAAAATAAGAACTTCTGGCCTAGATTTTTAAGACTTTATAGAATCGAAAATTCCAGCGATGCACTGAATCTTTCCACAGGTATTGTCATCCCTTGTCATCTATCTACTCATATTGTATATGATCTTAGTTAAAGGATTCCATCTCAAAAAACTCGGAAAACCATTCTCCATTTGATTTTTTCAATCTCTTATTTTAAATTCTATAGTTAGGAGCATAACATTCGGTAAAAGTCATTGCAAACCCCTTAGGAGTGAATCTCATGTCCGTCCAAGTGATGGCAAAATACACCACAAAACGTTATGCACAACGCTACAACTAAAAATCAAATCACCTCTGGAGGGAGTATTATCATGACTAAGAAAGGTAATTCGCTTCTCAACAGGGGATACAAGGCGGCACTCAAGTATCCCTTATTTGACGCCATTTTTAACCGCCGCTCTCGCCGTTTTGGCCTTGGCATGGAGCTTACCGATAGCTCGCTTGAATTTAAATCCTCTGCTCCTCCGATTCCTCTGGATGAAATAGAAGAGGCACTGCTTGTATGGGCAGGAACCGGGCTTACCGGTCTTTGCCTTGCCGATTTGCCTCCGGAAACGGGCATTGATCTCCTCTGTCAGTGGACAGGACGCACGTGGCCTTCGGCATGTAATAATCACGGGACAGAGCTATTCTTCACAAATGATAATGGGCTTTACTTCGTAAACGTAAAGGGAATGCTTCCTAGAGACAAAGAGCTTGACCTGTTTTTTAAAATGGATCGCGAAGACAAAATTCAGCGCCTTCTCGAACTCTACAGAGAGAGCCTGGTAAAACTCGAAGACGGCAGGGCGCAGTTGCCCGACCGTATGCCGGGACTTTTTGAGTTTAACCAGTGGAATACAAACAAACCCGGAACGACGACTTTCATTCCGGTGACGGACATAACGGAGGAGTATTTAAATCTCCTCCACTTATACTGCAGCAACTCGTACGGATTTCAGATCGTTGATGACCTTACGGGAAAACCCGCGGGGATGGAAGAATGGATAAAGAAGGGCAGGATTAAAGAAAACGTAAAGCTCTCACTCTTTGACCTTGAATCGAGAATACTTACAGGACTCAACGTCGAGCAGGCTTTTATCTGCCAGAACATGAGCCTTGCCCTCCAAGCCCTTGGCCTTGCCGGATGGACGTTTAGCGGTTTTATACCGAGATTCGCTATGGGCGCGGCCCCGCAACTCTTTAAGGGATTAGGGTTTAGATTTATCCAGCCTAAGAAGGGAGCCATTGATCCTCCTACAACCGTACCCGTTGGCAGAGACGGCGTGTTCCACGGTTACTGTCCCCCTTATTATAAGGATATGAGTGAAGCTATAGACGCTTTCCTTGAACATAAAGAGAGCGCATGGAAACCGGACAAACCATTCCCCTATCAAGAACCCGACAAACACCTTATGAAGGCACCTAAACCCACCCAAACGACAATCCAGATTGTTAAGAGCGTCGCCAACTATATATATGAAACTTATGGAAGGTTCCCCGCCTTTGTTGATCCGATGTATATGCGCCTTGTGTTCCAGGCAATGCATCTTGACATTGATTTCTATGATAAGTATTATCCCAAGGGCTCCTATACGGATATGCACCTCAACCACTTCCGCATGTTCCATCCCGAGATTGAGAATCCATTTGCACATAAGGTAGAGAAAAAGAGGGTCAGGGCAAGTCAACCCAAGAAACGGGTGAGGCTATAATTGCTTTATTAAGAAGCGTGAATTGTAAGGGCAGACACAGGGGTCTGCCCTAATGAAACACATAAAAACGAAAAGGGCGAACACATGTATTATTTCGAGCGCAGTGTGTGAGAAATAGGAATAAATGGTTCGCCCCTACAAAAAATAACAATGAAAACACCCGAAGGATACGTTGAGAGTTTAAGAAGACTCAGTCCCATAGTCTATATAAGGGGCAATCCGATCAAAAGCGTTCCCGATGAGCCTCTTCTCAGACCCGGCATCAACGCCATATCACTTACTTATGAGTACCCGTTAAAACCTGAATATAGAGAGGTTATGATTGCCACATCTCACATAACGGGAAAAGAGGTAAGCCGCCTCCTTCATATAAACATAAATAGGGATGACCTTCTTAAAAAACTTGAGATGACAAGGCTGCTTTGTCGCACTGCGGGGTGCGCCCAGCGATATTTAACCCACGACGCCTTGAACGCCCTATACGAAACCACATATAGAACAGACGGAGAGTTCAACACAGAATATCATCCGAGATTTCTCGACTACCTGCAGCACGTGCAAAATGAAGACCTAACAACGTGCATCGCCATGACAGACGCCAAAGGTAATAGAAGTAAGCGTCCTCACGAGCAGCAGGACCCAGACCTCTATCTGAGGGTAGTTGAGAAAAGGAGTGACGGAATTGTTGTAAGGGGAATAAAGGCGATTGTAACGGGAGCACCTTACACTCACGAAATAATAGTTCTTCCAACAAGGGCTATGGCTGAAAACGATAGAGACTATGCAGTCTCTTTTGCTATCCCGGTTGATGCAAAGGGAATCGAGATGGTATCCCGTGAGGCGGGGCGTCCGGGAGATTCGGGAGCAGAGCTTAGCTCCAGATATGGACAGGCAACAGCTATGATACTTTTTGATGATGTTTTTGTCCCCTGGGAGAGGGTATTTCTCTCAGGGGAATGGCAATTTGCAGGAATGCTAACCGAGGCTTTTGCCACTCATCACAGACTAAGCTGTATAGGCTGTAGGGCGGGTCTTGGGGATATGATTATCGGGGCTTCGGCTTCCATAGCGGATTACAACGGACTCGACCCGCAAAAGGTCGGGCATATTCGCGATAAGATTTCGGAACTCATAAAGTTTGTAGAATCGTTCTACGCCTGCGGTGTCGCCTCTTCTGTTTTTGGAAAAGAAACCCCTGCTGGGAATTTCTCTCCAGACCCGGTTTATGCAAACATTGGGAAGCTCCTCCAAGGGCTTCATATATACGATATGTTCAAGACTGCACACGAGACATCGGGCGGAATACTCGTAACTTCCCCCTATCCCGAAGATATGGAAATTCCAAATATTAAAGACAGGCTCTCAAGATACCTTAAAGGCAGAGAAGACATCTCCGCCGAACACAGGCTCAAGATTGCAAGGCTTCTCGAAGACATTACGGCATCCTATCAGGGAGGGTGGTACTCCGTCATAAGCATTCATGGAGGTGGCTCGCCCGAAGCCGAAAGGATAGAGATGATGCGCAAATACGATCTGGATGAGAGAAGGTCGCTCGTAGAGAAGATTACGGGGATAACGAAATAGGTTATCCTTGCCTATGTTTCCCCCGGCGGGACACTCCTACACAGTGCCGTGATGCACCACGCATATCGCACGCGCATATAAAGACGGGTACTCGCGGTCGAGATGGCTCTCCATGGGCGTTCTACAACTCGGCACTCGCTATAGAGCAACTCATCTCAGATGGCAAGGTTAGAAGAGTAAAAGAACACATTGTCAATGAGTAAAGTTATGACTATAACAGAAGCGATGAATAAGAGCTTCTAACTAACATCAACCGTAAGCCTCAGAGTTTATGGCGTCCTGATGCTCCTATTCGTCGCATCAGTAATTTGGTTTCACATCTCAGGATACCGTGCGTTTAATTCCTATCCCCTTGTTACTCTCTAATTCTTTCATCGAACTCACATTACTTTACTTTTACAAATATCCGATTTAAAAAGGTGTCAGATGTCAGGAAACAGGACATAAGGATTCTAAGGAATGAGAAGGGATATGATGCTATAGCAAATTTTACTTGAGTTCACTACAGAGAAAGATTAGGGTATAAATGAAAACTGATCTGGAGGATATGACACACTTCGAACAACGTGGTTCGGTTCACAGCCTATCACTTTCACTAAAACACCATCGCGACGATTTATTCATATTCGCTAATACTTAGATAAAACTCAGGTTCATTCTGTACTCTCTCAGCAAGGGCTTTTGCCTCACGCCAGGAGGGGCATCGCCCAATATTGACGACCCTTTTTGAGGTTGTGCTCTTTGCATGTAGAATCATTGTCTCAGAGTTCCAAAGAAGCTGCCAGTTTTCTTTATCTCTTTCATGAATCCAGCCAAATGGAAATGTTCTCATTTTGAAATTCTCTCCCTTAATTTAATCACAGAGTGCATAGAGAAAGACTTTTAAACACTATCTCTGCGAACC
>JBLNAE010000103.1:0-4249 GCA_050259195.1 Ignavibacteriales bacterium | reverse complement strand
AAACGTACTGTAAATAAAAGGATTTTTCTATTTTTTGCACTCAAATTGCATAATATCCCAAAAGTCCTTGTAAGTACTAGCTTTTTAGAGATTATTGTGCTTATTACGCAAATGGTCTATTAACGTTGAGGTAAAAGCACCGTATCGTTCAATAGACTACAATAACGTTTTTCAATGGGGAGACAACTCGAACCTCCTGCAGAAATCTATTGAGTCAGCCAACAAGCAATTTAGGGGCGATGTTCGAAACTTACTGATTATCACACCCAATTTCTGGCCTCGTGTTTACAGCCTTCGTGGTCAGATTACTCGCGCTTTTTTTGGCGAGCCAGTGATTACCTTTCCAGTTGACCCACGTTCTGGCGGACCTGCTGGACCAATTACCGATACTTTCAAATCATCTGGTCATCTGTTAGAGACGCGTTTACCGAGTGGAAAACCTTTTAAACCAGACAATAGTCCTCGATTTACGCGTGTGAGCACGATCCTATGTATCGAGGAGGGATTAGAATTTTGGGGAAGAGATGGTGCACACTGCACTGGTTGTGCATAATCCATACGCTCAATTACCTATTTCGGAAGACTTGTTCCAAGGACTTCCACAGCTTGTCAGGCGAGGTAATCAGATGCTTTGGACAGATGGTGCCGCTTTGTTGCCATAACTCACATTTAGCATTAAATTCCTCCGGCGAATCTGCGTGGATTAAGAATGGAGTTGGGATCAAAAAGGGTTTTCAATTTTTTCATTACGTTAATAGATGTTCCGACTTCGCCCCATATATCTATCTGGGATTTTAAAGAAAGAGGAGCTTCTTGGATAACCAGAGTCCCTTTTAGAGAAATGACTAGACCACGAAGCGAATTGATAGATTCAACTATTTGTAGAATTTCCTCCCGTGGTAAGCCTGTTGAATCTATTTCTATCGAAATAATTAAAATTCCGCTCCCTGCTCTTGCCGACGCATAAATCCTGAGTCCAGAGCTTTTGGATAATTCTTCTAAGGCTTGAAGAACCTTCGGAACGTCTGTAATAAGAACACTTGCCTTGCAAATTATTCTATTCTCCCCGCAAACCCTCCAGGGAAACTCCCAGATTTCCTGCCAGAGGGTTTCTTGGGGTCTACCTTCAAATGAAACCCCTTCTCCGTTTTTTTCTCTGCAAATATTCTTTACCCTAGAAATCTGGTCTCTCACGGCCTTTTCTACGCCCTCTATTCTAACCGCAAGGGCATATTCCCCGTTTTTCAAACTGAGATTGAGCTTCTCGGATATAACGTTTACGAGAGGAGGATTTAAAGCCTCAAGGCAACTTGGAATGAAGGAAGAGTTTAAGATTAGAAGAACGGTTTCATGCAATGTCTCAAGGTTCGGAAAACTAACTAAGAGGGTTTTAGAAGTTTCTGGAATTGGATAAAGGCGAAAAGTCCCTTCAACTATTATTCCAAGCGTGCCGAGGGAGCCTACGTATAGCTTCGGGAGGTCATAACCCGCGACGTTTTTAACCACCTTTGCCCCGCCCTTTATGATACTTCCATCTGCGCGAACCACCTTGATCCCTATGAGAGACTCCCTCATCGTGCCGTATCTGAGCCTCCTCGGACCGCTGTCGTTTGTGGCAATTATCCCTCCCAGAGTCGCTCCGCTTTCTATGTGAGGCGGGTCAATGGCTAAAAATTGGCTCTTCTCGCCGAGAGCTTTTTGAAAATCCCTTAGAGGGATTCCGCACTCCGCAATTCCCACGAGATCTGAGGGTTCATATTCAATAATGCGATTAAGACGCCCTGTGCAGATTACAACGTCCACTTTTTGCGGCTCTCTTCCAAAACCGATTTTTGTCCCTCCACCCCAGGGAATGACTGCCAGGGAGTCGCGGGATGCCACTTTCATAATTTGAGAGACCTCTTCTACCGTTTCAGGAAACACTACGATGTCCGGCCTTTTACCATCAACCGAATAGCGCGAGGCGTTATTTTCACCTACGATATTGGTTATTTCTTTGAGAGAATCTTTCATAGCTTTTGTCTATAGCGAGGTTACTTGCCTGTCATTGCGAGACTGGCCTTGTCAGCCGAAGCAATCCCGTTTTTGAGATTGCTTCACTTTGTTCGTAATGACGAATGTGAAAACTTACATATTAATAATAGACATGGTTAAAACCTCTCTCCTAAACCCGATTTTTCAATCGGATGCTCTTTATATGTCGGTCTGCCCGATTCCACGCAAGAGCGGGGTGTAGGGAATAATTTCCCCGGATTGCAAAGCCCTTTGGGATCGAATGCGCATCGGATTAGATGCATCGTGTCTAAGTCCTGTTCGCTGAACATAAGGGGCATGAATTGTTTTTTATCATATCCCACGCCGTGCTCCCCTGTGATGCTCCCTCCCGCATCAACACAAGCCCTTAGAATTTCGCCTGACAGTTCTTCTGCCTTCTCCAACTCTCCCGTTTTGGAAGCGTCGTAAAGAATGAGCGGATGGAGGTTTCCGTCGCCCGCGTGAAAAACGTTTGCTACGCGAAGTCCGTACCTTACACCGAGTTTTTCAATCTCACTGAGAACCGCGGCGAGTCTGGTTCGCGGAATAACCCCGTCCTGAACGTAGTAGTCAGGGCTGATGCGCCCCATTGCCGCAAACGCGCTTTTTCTCCCCTTCCAAAAGAGCGCCCGCTCCTCGGCATCCCTTGCGACTCTCACCTCTTTTGCCCTATTTTCTTCGAGCACCTCTATTACAAGAGGCATCTGCGCTTCAACCTCAGCACCTGGCCCGTCCAGCTCAATCAGGATTATAGCCCCTGCATCCTGCGGGTATCCCGGCTGCACGGCCTCCTCTACGGCACGTATGCTCAGGTTATCCATAATCTCCATCCCTGCCGGAATGATTCCTCTTGCAGTAATTCCCGATACAGCGGCTCCTGCGTCTTCAATCTTCTCAAACGCCCCAAGAACGGTTCTTATGGATTCGGGCTTTCTTAGGATTTTTAGAATTACTTTGGTCACGATTCCCAAAAGTCCCTCTGAGCCGACAAACAATCCCACAAGGTCATATCCCGGATGATCCAGGGTTTTTCCGCCAAATTCCACAATCTCTCCCTCCGGAAGAACCACTTCGAGTCCGAGAACGTGATTGGTTGTAACCCCGTATTTTAGGCAATGAACCCCGCCGGAATTCTCGGCGACGTTTCCGCCAATTGTGCAGACAAGCTGGCTCGAAGGGTCCGGGGCATAATAATATCCGCTGCCGCCTACCGCGTTTGAGACCCAGAGATTTACTACGCCCGGCTCTGCGACCACGCGCTGATTTTGAATATCAATTTCTAATATGCGATTCATACGCGAAAGCGAGATCAATACACCATCTTCTGCGGGAAGCGCCCCGCCTGAAAGTCCTGTCCCAGCACCTCTCGGCACGAAGGGAACGTTTTCTCTATTGCAGAGCTTAATAACATCCGAGACCTCTTTCGCCGACCTGGGAAGAACCACAAAAATCGGTTTTATTCTATATCCTGTAAGCCCATCGCACTCATACGCAATAAGCTCTTCAGGTGAGGAGATAACTCCATCGGAGCCTAGAATTTGGAATAATTCATCGGCAAAATTCTTTTTCCAGCTTGATAACTTGGTTGCAGGTTCATTGAGCATAATTCTTACAACCAATTATATCACTGATGGGTGTGTCATCTCAAATGTTTATACGGATTGTTTTTACAGCGTGAGTTTAGGTAGAAATTAGGAATGCATTCAAACATCAGGGCAGACACAAGGTCTGCCCTACAATGTTAATTTATATGTCAATGTTTGTGCACAACCAACTAATCGAATTGGTATAAGGTCCCTAGAAGAAAACAGGAAGAAAATTCTGTTACGGCTTACCGCTCTCTCCAGTGGCCAGAGATCCAGACCCATTGATGTCCATTCCACCCCCAGTGACTTGGTTCCCAGATTGCTCCGGTGTAGGGAGGCTCCATCCATTCTCCAGAAACCCATGCCCATTGATGTCCATTCCACTCCCAGTGGCTTGGAATCCAGGCACTAGTCCTGGAGGGTGGGATTCCGTGCTCCTCCATGCGGGGAGGCGGTGCCGGCGGCAAGGGCGGCTGATCCACCTCTTCCGGATATTTAGTAACCTCCCACTTCTGAGAAGGCTCGGATTCGGGACGCATAGGCATACCCAACCTGATTAATGACAAAGCCCTGCCATTAATTGCTCTGACTTCTACTCTGTATCCTGTTCTTATGTCGCTCAATTTGTC
>JBLNAE010000102.1:0-5476 GCA_050259195.1 Ignavibacteriales bacterium | reverse complement strand
TGTGAGTTTCCCGAAAAGATAGAGTTTTTATTTGGCACTCCCTTTGCAAATATAGTCCTCTCTACAAAAATAAAAGACCAAAATAAACTGAGGAGGATAGAATGAGGAATCTATTCTGGGTTTTGCTGGCTAGGCTAATTGTGGGGCTCCTAAGCTGGGACTCCGCAGTAGTTACGGCGGATTCCCAAATCACCATTCGCGCCGGTCATTTTCCTAATATAACCCATGCTCAGGGCGTGATCGGACAGGCTAACGGATGGTTTGAGAAGGCTTTGGGAAAGGACGCAAAGATTGAATGGAAGGTATTCAATGCAGGTCCATCGGCAATTGAGGCGTTATTTGCCGGGCAGCTCGATATTACATATATAGGACCAAGCCCTGCCATTAACGGTTACGTAAAATCTAAGGGAGAATCTCTTCGCATTGTTGCCGGGGCAGTAAGCGGCGGAGCAGGTCTTGTCGTTAGAGCGGACTCAGGGATAAATACCGTAAAAGATTTTAATGGTAAGAAAATCGCCTCTCCACAACTGGGAAATACTCAGGATGTAGCGCTTCGCGGCTGGCTTAAAGATAATGGCTATAAGGTAAAAGAAAAGGGCGGCACCGTGCAGGTGATCCCAATCGCAAACCCTGATCAATTGACCCTATTTCTCAAAAAAGAGATTGATGGAGCCTGGGCACCCGAACCCTGGGTTTCAAGATTGATACTTGAGGGTAATGGAAAGCTTTTCCTGGATGAAAGAACTTTATGGCCCGATGGTAAGTTTGTTACTACCAACCTTGTTGTTAGCACAAAGTTCCTAAAAGAACATCCGGACTTAGTTAAAAAATGGATAGCGGCTCATGTAGAGCTTACAAACTGGATAAATAAAAATCCGGGAGAGGCAAAAAAGATAATCAACGAAGAAATAAAAAACGAAACCGGCAAAGCCCTACCTCAGAACGTTCTTAATGAGTCGTTCAAAAGAGTAGACGTTACATACGACCCTATTCCAAGCTCGCTTTTTCAATCGGCAAGATGGGCATTCGAGCAAGGGTTCTTAGGTAGAGAACAGCCGGACTTATCAAACATTTACGATCTTACTTTACTAAACGAAGTTTTAAAAGAAAAAGGACTTCAACCCGTGAAGCTCGATATCAAAAAGCAAGAGGTGAAACAGAGTGATTATTAAGGCGAGACAAGGATCGGTAGAGACTGAAGAATTAAAAAAGCTTGATGAATTAAATCCACACAAGTTAATTGATGTGCGGGGAGCGGTTTGCCCTCACCCCCTTAATGTTATTAGAGATACAATGAGAGTCCTTAAGGACAGAGAAATTCTTCAGGCCGTATGTGATCACGAGCCTACAGCTAAGGAAAATGCCCCCAGGTTCTGCGCGCGAAGGGGTTACCCATTTCGAGTTATCGAACAAAATGGGGTCTGGCAGATTTTCATTCAAAAGGTTGAAAAGGCACGGGCAAGGCTTGAGGTAATAAATGTGTCAAAGGTATTCAAGACGAATCACGGAAAGGTCGCTGCTCTTGAGAATATTAACCTGACGATTCACGTAGGAGAATTTATCTGTGTTGTGGGTTCTTCAGGGTGCGGCAAGTCTACCCTTCTTAATTTAATTGCAGGACTCGACAAACCCACTCGGGGTGAAATTTGGTCAAATGGAAATCGCGTAACCAGCCCCGGCTCCGACCGTGTAGTTGTGTTTCAAGAGGGTGCGCTTTTTCCCTGGCTCACGGTAATGCAAAACGTTGAATTTGGCCTGAAAATTCTCAATGTAGATCCAAAGATGCGCAGGACCCTTGCCCTTGATTACCTGGATCTCGTAGGGCTTGATAAGAGATTTCATAATTCTTTTATTCATCAGTTATCGGGCGGAATGAAACAGCGCGTGGCAATAGCAAGGGCTTTAGCTATGGAACCCGCTGTTCTCCTTATGGACGAACCCTTTGCAGCGCTGGATGTCTACACGAGGGAAACATTACAGGAAGAGCTACAAAATATCTGGAGCGAATCGCACAAAACTATAATTTTTGTTACGCATAATGTTCAAGAAGCCGTCCTTCTTGGCGATAGAGTAATAGTTTTTGGAAAAAACCCAGGAAGGATAAAGTCAGAATACGAGATTGAAGTTGCAAGACCGAGAAGAGTAGATGACCCGGAGGTGTTCTTGAACACAAAGTGGATTACGGATGACCTAAAGGAAGAAATAGAAGAACTAGAATACAAAACAGATAGGAGGGGGGTAGCCTATCAGTGAGTAAGCGATTGATCAAATTAGTTATCTTTTATCTTATCCTTATAGGACTGTGGCAGGGACTTTCTTTGCTCAAAATTTGGCCTGAATATATTTTCCCAACCCCGGTTGGTGTGGTGAAAACGCTCATTGCCGGTTTTGAGGACAAGACATTCATAATCGGCATCTTAATCAGTATGAAAAGGATTCTTATTGGATACGGACTATCAATAGTGATCGGACTATGCTTAGGGCTTCTGATAGGCAGGGTAAAAACACTCGATGAAACATTTGGCTCACTGGTTTTGGGATTTCAGGCGCTTCCAAGTATATGCTGGCTCCCGCTTGCGCTTCTCTGGTTTGGATTGAGCGAGTCCGCAATGCAGGCGGTTGTTATTCTAGGGTCGCTCTTCTCGATAATAATCGGTGCCGATACAGGGGTGAAAAATGTCCCGCCTATTTACATAAGAGCGGCGAGGACAATGGGAGCAAGCGGATTTCGTTTATATACAAAAGTCATCATGCCTGCGGCACTTCCTTCCATCATAAGCGGTTTTAAGCAGGGGTGGTCTTTTGCATGGCGCTCTCTTATGGCGGCAGAACTTCTCTATGTGGGCTTGGGTCTCGGTCACCTGCTTATGATGGGCAGGGAACTCAACGACATGAATCAGGTCATAGCCGTGATGATTGTAATAATCGTAATTGGAGTGGTAGTGGATAGATTAATCTTTGGAAAGATAGAGAACAAAATCAGAGAGAGATGGGGATTAGTTTAATGTTTATACCAAGCAATCAACTAAGCCTTAAGTTTCTTCTAAGGTATTACCAGTCAAGAAGTACATTCTATTGTTGTAGCTCCCTAAATTAATAGTTCTAACGTAATAACTCACAAAATCCGGCAGTAAGTAGTAAAACGTATTGTGTTTGCCAGATAACTCTAACTTTTTTAGGGAGGAAACAAATGCAAATAGAAAGAGGATTTAAAATAGCGGGAAAAGAATGGACAAATATCAGGGTTTCACTTGAAGGATACGGTGATATAGGAGAATTCGATTCTAAAAATCATGTAAAGAATAGGCTCACACTAATAGACACAGGAAATAAATTCCCAACTTATGAATATCTTACAGAGGGTTCACTTCTAATTAGAAACCTTATAGAGATGAAGAATAAACTCTTAACTTATGGATATTTTACACAAGAAGCTGCTTATGTCTTCGCCTTTCTTGCATCAAAAGCCGCAGAGAAGCTTGGACTTGTAGGTGAAATGGCTCAAACCTTTGGTAGAGGATATAGCTGGGTTCGAACAGGCAGGTTTGATCCATATGGAATAGAAGAACAGCACGTGATAAAGCAGCTCTTCTTTATGAAAATATTCTTTCCACTCGGAGGATATTTCAACTGGGACTTTAATTCACCTGTGGTAAAAACAAAACTGAGAGCCATATTACATAAATTTGTGGCGTGGCAGGATAATCCGAGAGGTTACATTCAGGATATTAAGGACTACAAAGCTCAAATAGAGCCTCTTTGGCACGGCTTATCATCGGCTCTAGATTTTTCCAGGGACTTTCCTGAACTAATACCTTTTAAAGAAGAGGTTCGACGGAGTGGAAATACATTTATTTAACCTTTTATTGGGGAAGGCTCTAAAATAGAGAAGGTATGTCATGGCTAATGCACAAAGAACAGAAACATTGAAAAAAAAGCAAATTAACATGGTGGAGAATGAGGGTTGGCTGACGGTCTGATCTGAGTTTTTGATTAAGGCGAGGGTAGTTAAGAAAATTCAGTGACAGCAACAAAAAACAAAAATCTATTAAAAGAGGATCGAAAGATGAAGAGGTTTTTACGAAGTGCTTTAGCAACAGCTTTTGTGATGTTTTTTTCAATATCGCTTTTTGCTCTAAATTCACGGGCGGCGAACTCACAGGAATCGCAGATAGAGCAACTCAAGCAAGAGATTGAGGCAATCCAAAGACAGAACCAGCAGCAAATAGAAGAGCTTCAAAAGAAGATACAGGAACTTGAGACAAAGAAAGCGCCGACGGCACCTCCTCCATCAGAAGTGTTCTTGAAGAACTTCGATGCCGGGTATAAAGATGGGCTTTTCATTAAGACAACAGATAATAAATTCAGCCTTAAATTTAATGTCCTGCTTCAGGTCTTTATGCCACAGATCCAGGATTTTAGTGATAACACTACCTCATCACATGGTGGTCAAGACGAGGATATAGATTTTCAGATAAGGCGGCTAAGGCTTATCTTCTCCGGTAATGGGTTCTTCCCCTGGTTAACGTACTTTGTTCAAGTGGGTGCTGATAAAGGAGGCTCATTCCAGTTATTCGACGCATATATGGACTGGGGTTACTACAAGGAGGCAACACCAAGGCTTGGTCAGTATAAGGTGCCATTTAATAGAGAGGAGCTTACAACAGATGCCTACCTTGAATTTGCTGAGCGTTCTATTGTGAATGATCAGTTTACGATTGAAAGAGACATAGGTGCTGAACTCTATGGCAGTTTATTCAATAACATGTTCGAATATTATGGTGGTGTATTTAATGGATCTGGAAGAAATTCACCTGGGGGTGTAAATGGCACTCACCTTCTGTATGTAGGGCGTATTATGTTTGAGCCATTAGGGAAATATCCCTACACACAGGCAGATCTTGAAGATCCAACGAAGCCTCTATTAGCGATAGCAGCGGCATTTGCTGGTTTCCCTAACTTTAATCCTCTAACAGAGAATCAAAATAACAGAGCAAATCTGGCAAATACCATTTTGGCAATAGATCCCAATGCCGAATCGGCAGATGTGTTTCAATTTACAGCAGACCTAGGATTTAAGTATTATGGGTTTGGATTTGAGGCGGAATACGACCTGCAGCGTATCGGTAATATAGTCTCTGTTGCACCAACAACCGGAGCTCAAACAGAACAGGGATTGAGGCTTCAGTTAGGTTATATATTTCTACCAACACATTTTGAGCTGGCGTTTAGGTATGGAATTGTAGACAAATACTGCCAAAACAATATAGCAAAAGTAGGGTGCCAAAAGGAACAGGAATTCACGCCTGGTCTAAATTACTACATCTGGGCGCGTCGCCTTAAGCTTGCGCTAAACTACTCATATTTCAGGCAGAATAATCCCAGTGGCTCTCCTATTTTTGATAATAGGTTTATACTTGCGTCACAGTTCTTCTTCTAATTGAGGATAGGCAATCATCTCCTTACCCTCCCCTTA
>JBLNAE010000101.1:0-27396 GCA_050259195.1 Ignavibacteriales bacterium | reverse complement strand
CTTTTGTTGGAGGCTTTAGGGCGTCTTATGAAGGGGAGGACGACATTCATAATTGCCCATAGATTATCAACAATCAGGAAAGCGGACAGGATATTTGTAATAGATGGAGGAAAGATAATTGAAATGGGCACCCAAAGAGAGTTACTCGCGTCTGGCGGCATCTACAAGCGCCTCCATGAGCTACAATTTGGCCTGTCCATTGCCACCGCGGAGCCTTAGATTCCTGCAATGAGGGGAGTAATATGAGCATTACGGTCTGTCTCTCAGCAGATACCATTGGTTATACGGAAGGTGGTGGCCATCTATGGGCATATCTTAACTGGGCACTGGGGCTGCGTGCGCTGGACTGTCAAGTGATTTGGCTGGAGGGAATCAGTCCGAGCATCCCGGTGCACAAGGTGCAAGCTAATCTTGCCGCCCTGAAGAGTCACCTTGAGAGATATGATCTCGCAAAATGTCTGGCACTTTGTTCCCGGACTGGTGAGCCACTGCACGGGGAGGCAACAGGGGATTGTCTAGATATAGATGCGGCTGCCGAAGCAGACTTGCTCCTGAACCTGCGGTACGGCATGCGCTCTAATGTGGTGAGCCGCTTCCGGCGGTCGGCTCTGATAGATATTGATCCAGGTTTGCTGCAGATTTGGATGAGTAAGGGGCAAATTCGTGTGGCGCAGCATGATGTGTACTTTACTATAGGCGAGACAGTAGGCCAGCCGGGAGCCCGGTTTCCAGATACAGGGATAAAGTGGCAGTATACACCTCCGTGTGTGACGCTGAACCGGTGGCCACTGCATCAGGCACCAGCAAGTGCGCCGTTCACTACTGTATCGCACTGGCACGCTGATGAGTGGATGGAAAATGAGAATGGATCATACCCAAACGACAAACGGGCTGGCTTCTTACCATTCTTAGACCTACCACAACGCACAGCCCAGCCGCTAGAGCTAGCACTCTGTCTAGCAGATGATGATGAAGACGAACGAATGGCATTGCAGGAACGGGGTTGGCGTGTGCGTGATGCCTATGCGGTTGCATCTACACCGTGGGATTATCAGCACTATATACAGAACTCCCGTGGGGAGTTTAGCTGTGCGAAGCCATCCTGCATGTACCTTGAGAATGCCTGGATCAGCGACCGAACCCTGTGCTACTTGGCCAGTGGAAAGCCGGCGGTGGTTCAATATACAGGCCCGAGTCGGTTTCTTCCGGATGCCGCGGGACTATTTCGTTTCCGTGTCTTAGAGGAAGCGGCACGCTATCTGGAGATGGCAGCGGCCGATTACGAGAGACAATGCGGGCTGGCCCGCGCGCTGGCACAGGAGTATTTCGATGCGCGAAAGGTCGTTGGACGGGTGTTGGAGCTGACGTGAGCAATTGGCGGTGAATATGGAAATTAAAAACTGGAGATCAGAAGGTATGAATCAACAATATGTAGCTACTACTTTCGAGAGTCAGCACGATGCTGTAGAGACTGCTCGGAATGCGCTCCGGGCTGCGCTGGCGGATACAGATTGGATAGACCTGTCCTGGATTCAGCCTCCGCCATCCAATGATGGATGGACATTAGCTATGGATGCGCTGCGGTTTCTCACGAGGCTCGTGAAACACCTGAGACCGCGGCACATCTTGGAGTTTGGCTCTGGTCTCTCTACACGGGTACTAGCGCGGGCTTGTGCCGAACTGCAGCAGCGATGCTGCATCTCGTCTGTAGATCACGACCCGGAATTCGGTCCGGCGACAGCGCGAGAACTCACCGACCAACGGAAGGCTGGCTGTCGTGTTAGATTTCAACTCGCGCCACTTGTAGTTCGTGACTGCGGGGGAAAGTTATTGCCTTTTTATCATATTCGACCAGAACGTCTTGCCTCTCGAAGCCCTGTAGACCTAGTCGTGATTGATGGTCCCCCCGTGGTGTTGGGCGGACGAGAGGGCATGCTATATCAGGCAATGGATTTCGCCAGGCGCGGCACGCTTCTGCTTCTCGATGACGCAGACCGAACAGAAGAGAGGATAGTTCTCTCCCGATGGCAAGATAGTCTTGGCGAGGCTATTGAGGTGGATCGGCTGCCCGGCTTTACAAAGGGGATGGGATCAATCATTGTCCGCGAGCCTGTGCGCAGGTCGGACATCTGGACACACCGTCTGCGCCTGACCGCGCAGGACATTGCGGTGCTTATTCCGCGCGGGGAGAGATTCATCCTAGTTGACCAAGGGTGCTGGGAGAATGGAATTGTTGCCGACCGCCATGCCATTCCCTTTCTCGAACGGGAGGGGCACTACTGGGGACTGCCATCTGATGACAATGCTGCAATCCGGGAACTCAATCGGCTACGCCAATCCGGCGTGAGCTTTATGGTCTTTGGATGGCCGGCATTCTGGTGGCTCGAATATTACTCCGGTCTATGCACTTATCTCCGTTCGCGGTTTCACTGCATTCTCAACAACGACCGGCTCGTCGCGTTCGACCTGCGGAGGTCACAGTTGCTCAAGGAGGGGCAGCAATGAATATGGGGAACTCCCGCAAGATGAAGGTATGCTTGATTTCACAAGAATACCCACCAGAGACAGGCGGGGGCGGCATAGGTACACAAACGTATCTCAAGGCGCAAGGTTTATCCGCTCTTGGGCACGAAGTCCATGTAGTCAGCGCATCCTGGGACAAAGAGGCGCGGACCTACTCTGATGGGGGTGCGATTATTCACCGCATTCCAGAACCGGAACTGGGGGTGCCGGGGTATGAAGAGTCAACGTACTGGCTGGCATACAGCGCCTCTGTGGCAGAGAAGCTCCATGCTCTGTCCAAAGATATTGCGTTCGATATAATCCAATTTCCGGAGTATGGCGGCGAGGGTTTCATTTTCCAGACAGATACATTTCGATACAGAAAGATGTGCTACGTGGTGCAGTTGCACGGACCGCTTGGTATGTTTGCCGAATATATGGGCTGGCCCGACCGTGACAGCACATTATATCAGATCGGATGTTTTATGGAGCGGACGGCTATCCATCACGCCGACCGAATACTCGCATCAAGCCATAATACTGCGGCTTTTTGCGCTCAGAAATACGACTATCCGCTCACCGAGATTCATGTTATTCATAGTGGTATTGACACTGCAAAATTTCTCCCCCTGCCTCAGTCTCAAGATGAGTGCCATCCCAGAATTCTCTTTGTCGGTAACCACGCCGGAAATAAAGGGCTTGGAGTTTTAGTGAAGGCGGTAATCAAACTGAGAGCGCGGTATCCCAAGATTTGCTTACGGGTTATTGGCAAAGGAAGCCATGACTTTTTAACGAGTCTCAAAAAGCTAATCCTCGCTTCTGAGGCCAAAGCCAATTTTGAGTTTAAAGGATACATCCCCCATAGTGAACTTCCCGATCACTTCGCCTGGTGCGATTTTTTTGCTGGTCCTTCGATATATGAACCGGGTCCAGGCAATGTGTATCTTGAATCTATGGCATGCGGGAAACCGGTTATAGCCTGCAATACGGGGGGAGCCCCGGAGGTTGTACGCGACCAAGAGACTGGTCTTCTGGTGCCACCGGGCGATACTGGTTCGTTGGAGAATGCAATTGTCTCTTTGACAGATGACGTCAGATTGAGAGAGCGTCTTGGAAGGAATAGCAGAGTGTGGATTGAAGAGAATTTTTCCGTAGAAAAGTACATAAGTAAGGTCGAGCGTATCTATAAGGAGTTGGTTTCCTAATATGAAACCGCTGCTGCATCAAAAGCGAATTGTAATCCTCGGAATGATGGGCCGCTGCCCATTTGGAGGACAGACGTGGCTTTATCTTAACTGGCTGCGCGGGTTCCACCGTCTAGGGCACGAGGTCTGGTATGTGGAGGATGACTCTGTCTGGCCTTATGACCCAGAGCGGAATACAGTCACGGATGATTGCTTTTATGCTGTGCGCCACATCGCGTTCTGTATGGAGAGAATCGGATTGCCGAACCGATGGGCGTTTCGGCTGTCAGACCGCAAGGGTGCCTGTTGGGGAATGTCTGAGCGGGAACTAGATGAAGTGTATTGCTCATGCGATGCGCTGTTCAACATTGTCGGTGCGACCGCCCTGCGTGAAGAGCATTTGGCGGCGCCCTTTCGGGTGTACGTTGAGACCGATCCGGTAACGGCTGAGCTTCGGCTCGCCAGTGGTGATGAGCACATGTGGATTCCTTTCGCCAACTATCACACCATCGCCACATACGGTGAAAATTATGGTGCTCCAGACTGCGGCGTTCCTCTAAACGGTATGACCTATAAAACGACGCGTCAGCCAGTTGACCTCGATCTTTGGCCAATGGCCTATGACCCAAAAGCGCGATTCTTCACCACTATTGGTAACTACCGTCACATTGGAAGCGATGTGGAGTATAAGGGTGAGGTATATCGCTGGAGCAAGCATCACGAATGGGAGAAATTTCTAGACCTTCCCCGACGCACTTCGCAGCCGTTTGAACTGGCGATGATGCATGCAGACCCGGCAGATCAGGAGTGCCTACAGACCCATGGCTGGCAATTGGTATCTCCCTTACGGATGTCTCTGGATGTATTTGGCGACTACCCTGCCTACTTCCGGCGTTCCCGCGCTGAGTTCACGGTTGCCAAGGATCAGAATGTTCGGCTTCGCAGCGGCTGGTTCAGCGAGCGAGATGCCTGCTATCTGGCCTGCGGCAAGCCTGTGGTTGCTCAGGATACAGGGTTCAGCAATGTCTTGCCCACGGGTGAAGGGCTCTTCGCCTTCACCACAATGGATGAGGCGTTGGCAGCCATTGATGCGATCAACAGCGACTACCGACGACACTGCGAGGCGGCGCGGGCGATTGCGGAAGAGTACTTTGATGCCCGTACAGTGGCAGCCCGTCTACTCACGGATGTCGGTCTATAGATATTTATAGTGTGTCTAATGGATAAATTGTTGCCCGACCATTTGAAGGAATTGTGGCAATCTGTCACTCGGAAGCAGATCACCGCCGAAGAGTTTTATATTGAGCAAGAGAAGAAGCTTTCTGAATATCAGAATGTATGGAAGCAGGCTCTGCTCATGGAAGGACATCAGGACTTACAAGAGAGTCTCCTTTCTGAACTTGGCCTCTACTTGGGATGTAAAGATTTGGCTGAGATTGAGTTAAGATGTAAGCGTGCGGGAGCCGCGGTTCAGTCTGAATGGCAGGGAAGGGTTAATTCGGATGATCGGCAGTCTGTAGAACAGTTCTACAATGAAAGCGAGGCTGAAGTCTATGGGCTATTGTGGTGGCATACGTTATCCGAAGATGCCTCTCCGCTAGCCTATGTAATGGCTTTGCATTTTGCCCAGAAGCAGGGGTGTCGTAGCTGCTTGGATTTTGGTGCGGGGGTCGGCTCGGGTGACATTCTCTTAGCCCGTCATGGGTTAAGTGTCGCATTGGCGGATATAAGTTCGCCTCTACTACGCTTTAGCCAGTGGCGTTTTGCCATGAGAGGGCTGCCGGCCCAATTCATTGACCTCAAAACAAGCGGTCTCCCAAATAAAACCTTTGATGTAGTGACCGCTATGGACGTCTTTGAGCATTTGTTTGATCCGGTAAGAGCCGTCGAGGAACTCTGGAAGGCTTTGAGGCCGGGTGGATTCTTGCTTGGCCGCTTTCACTCAGAACCGAATGACGACCGTGCAGGACATATCGTTCGCGATTTCGGGCCGACCTTCGAACGGATGAAAGAACTCGGCTTTGTTGAGGTCTGGCGAGATGAATGGCTCTGGGGCCATCAAGTCTTCCAAAAATCGTGAGGTGAAAAGGCGTGAGGAAATATCTTATTTTTAATGCGGATGACTTTGGTGCATCCACGGGCGTGAACCGCGGCATCCTGGAATGCCACACTAATGGTGTGGTCACAAGCGCCAGCCTCATGGTTACTGGTCGAGCCGTGCACGAGGCTGTATCTATGAGCCGCGACCATCCGATGTTATCAATCGGGTTACACTGGGATGTCTGGGGAGAGGATGAGGGGGAGTTTAATATCCACGACATTCGGGCAGTCCGCAATGAGTTTTACAAACAGCTTGATAAGTTCCATCACCTAATGGGTCGTATGCCCACACATATCGATTCCCACCGTCATGCCCATAGAGAGGAACATTTGATGGCCGTGTTTCGAGAGCTTGTAGAGCCATTGGGTGTGCCACTGCGTGACGATGGCCGCGTGCGTTTCGTCGGCGGGTTCTATGCTCAATGGGAGTGGATGGTGACGAATCTGGAGTATGTGGATGTGCCGTTTCTTCAAAAGATGATTCGTGAAGAGGTGAGTGAGGGGTGGACCGAATTCTCGTGCCATCCGGGCTATGTCTCCCCGGATTACACAGCAGTTTACCTCGGAGAGCGGGAGTCCGAAGTACGTACACTCACGGATGTCCGCATCCGGCAAACTATAGAGCAACTGGGCATCTGTCTTGTGAGCTATGCCAATTACCCATCATCAGACCGTTTATAAACGGCAATCCCAACCCATGAATCGGTCTTATAAATACCCTTTGATATAATATATAATTCCGGATAGTCCTTGAAAAAAGTGGGAGATAAGGATGATTAAATTAATTATGATATGTGCGTTGATATTTTTGATCTCGGCTGCTGTTTATGCGGAGACTCCTAATCCAGTTTGTAAAGATAATCCTGATGGGGTAGTGAAGGATTACTATTCAAACGGAAGATTAAAGACTGAATGGGGATGCCGGAACGGTCAGCTAAATGGGGTAACCAGGTTTTACTATGAAAGCGGAGTGTTACAGGCAGAAACAAATTACATTGATGATAAAGCGGTAGGAATGAATAGGACATACTATGAAAGCGGCAATATACAATCGGAAACGAGCTACTACGGTGGCAAAGCTGAAGGAACAGGTAGGACTTATTATAAGAATGGGAATATACAGTCAGAAACAAACTACAGTAATGGTAAAGCTGAGGGAGTGAGTAGGAGTTATTACGAGAGTGGAGCTTTAATGCAGATATTGAGCTTTAAAGGTAATCTTAGGCAGGGAATGGGTAGAACTTACTACGACAACGGGAGTATAGAGAAGGAAATAAACTACCACGATGGTAGAGCAGTGGGTATGAGCAGAACATATTACGAAAACGGCAATATACGTGGGGACGCAAACTATAAGGATGGCAGGCTAGAGGGAATAGCTAAGGAATACTATGACTCTGGAGAAATAAAGTATGTAGATACATACAAGGACGGAGAGCACATTGACAGAAAAGAGTATGATAAGGAAGGCAGGCTTAAGTCTGACCAAGACTATTCCTATACTGTAGGGAAATAGGGGGCTATCCTTTATAACTTAAACTCTTCCAGTGCCAACTCCAATCGCTTACGAGAGTAGCTAATAGCTCAGGTTGCAATATCGCCAGCGATATGGTTAATTAAATATTTAACGAACCAAATGGAGGGAGAGAGATGAATCTAAATCGAAGCACTAAAATTACATATCTCGGCCATGCGACATTTAAGATTCAATCGCCTAATGGAAAGACTGTGCTGATAGACCCCTGGGTTCAGGGAAATCCTGCCTGTCCAAAGGAACATCAAAAGTTCGATAAAATAGATATTATGGCAATAACACACGCTCACTTTGACCATATAGGCGATGCCGTTACAATTGGGAAAGAATATAAGCCCAAGGTCGTGGGAATCTATGAAACGTGCGTGTGGATTAATTCAAAAGGGGTTCAGGCGATTATGCCTATGAATAAGGGCGGCACACAGGAAGTAGATGGAATCAAGTTTACAATGGTGCATGCAGACCACAGCTGTGGGATTCAAGACGATGACGGAAAGATTATCTATGGCGGCGAGGCTGTGGGCTATGTCATAGAGTTTGAAAATGGGTTTAAGGTATACCATGCAGGAGACACGGCGGTATTCAGCGATATGAAGCTCATTGCCGAGATCTACAAGCCTGAGCTTGTTATGATTCCGATTGGTGATCACTTCACTATGTCTCCGCAGGAGGCCGCTTATGCATGCCGTTTTCTCTCTCCCAAGTATGTGATCCCCATGCACTACGCTACTTTTCCTGTATTAACAGGAACTCCTGCGCAACTAAGAAAACTCACAAGTGATATCAAGGGAATGGAAATTATAGAGCTGAAACCGGGGGAGATATTAACTTAGAATTTAATGTGTTTGCAATGATAAGTTATTGTAGGGCGAATAATAAGTAATTTAAGGAGACAAACATGGCTGAAGGGCAAAAGAGGCAGTATGTTAACTATACGTTCTTCAAAGTAGATTCCCTGTGGCGGCGACTCCCGGAAGAGGAAAGAGAAAAGGACAAGAGGGAATTTGCCGGAGTTATGGAAGAATACTCAAAAAAGATGATGATCTACACATATTCTACATTCGGGCTTCGCGCCGATTCAGATTTTATGATATGGAGGATAAGCTACTCGGTTGAGCTATTTGAGGATATGTCATCAAAGATTATGAATACGGGGCTTGGTAAGTATCTCCATAATAGCTGGTCGTTTCTATCAATGACTAAGCATTCGACCTATGTGGATAAGCACTTCCACGAGGGGCAGGAGGGCAGAAGGGCTAGAATCGTTCCGAGTCAATCTAAATACATGTTTGTATATCCGTTTGTAAAGACAACTGAGTGGTATCTACTTCCAATGGAAGACCGCCAGAGGATGATGGATGAGCACATTGGGCTAGGACACAAGTATCCGTCGGTAAAAATCAACACATCATATTCATTTGGACTGGATGACCAGGAGTTTATAGTTGCCTTTGAGACTGATAAGCCGGAGGATTTTATGGAAGTGGTAATGGGAATGAGAGAGCAAGAGGGAAGGAAATACACGCTCCGGGACACTCCTATATTTACTTGCATTAAAAAAGACATTGGAGCGATTTTGGATTTGGTGGCTTGAATTGATTGGCCTCAAGCGACTGCTTCGTATAATCATAGTTAGCCTGCTACACCATAGGTTGCGGCGTTTCCTTGAGTCATGAATAATGCTTAGAGAGAAGAAACCGATAAAGGAGCCAATCATGAACGAAAAAGAAAACTCAGGGTCAGTCACAAGCCTCACCACTGCCCAGGAGTTTCTGCGCGATCTTTGGGAGAAACATGTGCAATGCGAGTTTGCAACACACAACACCGAGGACACTCTCGCCACCATGGTCGAGGACGCCTACGTCAACCATATTCCGGTGCTGACCGGTGGCGTTGGCCGAGACCAACTGCAAGAGTTCTACTCCAAGCGCTTCATCCCCCAAATGCCTCCAGACACGGAGATGATTCCTATCTCCCGAACCATTGGCAACGATCAACTAGTTGATGAAATGGTGTTTAAGTTCACCCATACTATAAGAATGGACTGGATGCTACCCGACATTGCTCCTACGGGAAAGCGCGTTGAGGTTCCGCTGGTCGCCATCGTTCGATTCAGGGAGGGCAAGTTAGCCCACGAGCACATCTACTGGGACCAAGCTTCCGTGTTGGTTCAAATCGGGTTGCTCGATGCCGGCACCCTGCCCGTCGCGGGCATTGAAAGTGCTCGCAAGGCCCTTGATCCGAGTTTGCCATCGAACGCACTGATTCGGCGCGCCGACCAAAGCAAGTAATACCATTTCCATTTGAAAAGTAATGGTGTCACTCTGAGCACATTCATTATGATATATGAATACTTCCTTACTGGAATTGGTACAAGTATTCAGCGAGGGGATGGACTTGTGTTTTCTAATACTTGTGACGCTCTTAAGGATTATGTGAGGAAGTATTTGAATTGTAGGAGCAATTAACTATAATTAAAAAGCGCAAGATACCTGAGCACGGGTCTCGGAAATCTATCTATTTGCGAATGAGAAAAGATTCTATCGGGAGCTATAAATTCAACCTCGTAATTGCGCTCAAGCAGAGCTAAAAGAAGTGATGTGGTATACGTTATTTCACGCTCCAGTTCACTCTTATTCTTGGGGTTGAACTCTATTGTAACTCTTTTTGATTCATCATCCTGTAGCTCCCGTAGCATAAGCTCTCCAATCTTGGCTGTGGTTCTCCAGTGTATAAATTTTGGGTTGTCTCCTTCGTGATAGGCCCTGATTGATCTCAGATCGCCTCCAAATCCCAACCTTTCGGATTCCCTCTCGCCGAATTCCTGTTGAAACGCGTCCTTGTCAATTACCAATTTCTCAACCTTTGGATAAACGAGAACCTCTTCATCGCCGAGATCAATTCTGATCCATTTTTTAAAGAAGCCAAAAGGAAACTTTGTAAATAGAATGGCCTGGGGAAATTTATTCCATCCTCTTCTTTTGAAAAAACTCTGTATAGTTATGGTCTTTGTAGCCTTGGGCGGAAGATAAGACAGGAAGGCTCTCCTTCCTTCTATGTCAATTGTCAGAGAATAGGATGGAACGAGAATTTTCAGGTTTCTCACTGAAAACCTGAACGGTGTCGGTCTAAGCGCAAAAACGTCTTCGGGTGGATTGATTTTTATTTCAATCCCTGAGAGATTAATCATGGACATGATGCCGGATGCGGCAATGAAGCTCAGCATCATCCCGAAAATCAGATAAAGCAGATTATTCCCCGTATTTAGCGCGGCAAAACCTACAAAGAACGTAAGTCCTAAAAACGTAATCCCTTCTTTTGTGGGACGGGTTCTAGTCCAGTTGTCTCTTCCGAGTTTAAGCGATTTCATCCCTTGAGCTGTAAAGGCAGACCGAAGTGTCTGCCCTAAAATTAAAGAGGGCGAACACAGGGGCTCGCCCCTACAAAAATACTACACTACTTGAATTGAAGCAGTCGGCTTAGAGATTCTATAATTGAGCCTTTAAGCCTGGAGAGGTCATTATAAACAGCAAGAAACATAATGAAGATTAGGAACGTAAGTCCTATGCGCTGACTGATCTCTAGGGTTCTCTGACTGAGAGGGCGCCTTCTTATGGATTCTATCGTGAGATAAAGCACATGGCCGCCGTCGAGCATTGGAATTGGAAAGAGATTTATAATGCCGAGGTTTATGCTGATAAAAGCCATAAATTGAAAAAGCGACGGTAGTCCATTTTGCGCCGCGGACCCGGAGACCTTGGCGATAAATATTGGGCCGGCGATGCTCTTCCCGGCGGTCCCCAGCGATATTTTTCCCGTGATGAGCTTGTAGAGAAACGAAAATAGAAGAACCGTAATCTCAACCACGAGCCTTCCTGCTTCTTTAATTCCTTCAAAAATGGATTTAAAGAATCCATACTTCTTTATAATCTCATTTCTGTAAGGAGTAATTCCTATCGCCCCCTGCTTGCTTCCCTGTAGAGGCTCAGGAGTGATTTTGACCTCGAACTTATTGCCGTCTCTTTCCACAAGGAGCGTAATCTCCTGGTTTGCTTTCTCTTTAATAATGGATGCCATCTGATACCAATCGGAAATCTCCGTGCCGTTTATCGAGAGAATCGTATCTCCTTTTTTAAGCCCTGCTTTTTCGGCAGGGGTTCCGTCCACCACGCTCCCGATTCGGGCTTCAATCGGCTCTCCAAGCCCTATTGCCGTAACGCCTTCGGGAGACGAAGAGACTTTAAATTCAATGGTTTTTATCTCTCCATTTCTTTCCACCTTTACCTTGAGAAGGGAGTCGGGATTTGATTGAAAGGCGATGTTTGCGTCTCTCCAGGTTTTTAAACGTTCGCCGTTTACCTCAAGAATTTTATCTCCTTTTTCAACTCCGGCTGCGCTTGCGGCTGAATTTGGCTCCACATATCCGATAACGGGAGGGTGTTCGAGATAAGCCGGAACGCTTATGCCAAGAATGAAAACAATCGGTAGGAGCAGGAAAGGAAGGGCAAGATTCATAAAGGGACCCGCAACGACTATCTTAAACCTATTCCATGCGGACTGATTGGAAAAGCTGCGGTCGTACTCTTTCTCAGAAAAGATTTTCGCCCCATCTACGTCTTTAGCCGTACACTTGAGCCTTAGCTTCTTTTCCTCTCTTTCTATATCGAATGCGTATTCTCTTGCCGGGTTTTCTTTTAGAGCGAATTCGAGTTGTCTCCATTTGGGAAAGGAGAGTAAATCTATTCCGTCTATGCCAATTATCTTGTCCCCGGCTCTAAACCCCGCTTTCTCTGCCGGAGAGTCGGGCACTATGCGATCTATAATGAAATTTCCCTCTCCTCCCTCGCCATACATCTTTACGTATCCGCCCAGAGGGAGTATGGAAATTAGATATTCCGTTTCTCCGCGCCTGAATCCTAAAATTTTCTTTCCAAACCCCAAAGAAAACTTTTCTACTCTTACCCCGCTCCATTTTGCCACGAGAAAGTGCCCAAGTTCGTGGACAAAGACCAAAACCCCTATTACAAAGATAAATGCCAAAAACACAGTCATGTTTCTTTTTCTCCTGATTTGTTATTATTCAACCAAAAATGAGCACAGATTTATACGAATAAGATGATACAAGATGCACAATTCATGGATGGATGAGAGTTACATCCATTCTGTTCTGTATTCTGTATCCTGCTTATTTTATTCATGCAAATTCGTGGCTGAATAGCTCCTTCTATTTTATCAGCGACTCTGCGGTCCTTCTTGCCCAGGCATCGCTCTCTAAAATCTCTTCAAGCGCATCGCCCGGAAGAGTTTTATGCATTTCCATTACCCGATTTACTACTTTTAGAATTTCCATAAATTTTAATCTCTCTTCGAGAAAAGCTCCGACAGCTATTTCATTTGCCGCATTCATTACAGCAGGCATCGTTCCCCCCTCTTCTATTGCTCTGTAGGAAAGGCAAAGGGCAGGAAATCTCTCCAAATCCGCCTCTTCAAACGTGAGGTGTCCGAATGCTCCGGAGAAATTTTCATTTCTATCCATCTGTATCCTCTCAGGATAAGAGAGCGCGTAAGAGATCGGAATCCTCATATCCGGGATGCTCATCTGCGCTATAACCGAGCCGTCAATATATTCTACCATAGAATGCACTATGCTCTGGGGATGAATCCATACAGAAATCCTCTCGGGTGGAATCCCAAAGAGCCAGTTCGCCTCAATTACTTCGAGTCCCTTGTTCATAAGCGTTGCCGAATCAATCGTGATCTTTTTTCCCATTTTCCATGTGGGATGGCTGAGTGCCATCTCTACCGTGACGCTCCTCAGTTTCTCTTTAGGAAACTTAAAAAACGGCCCCCCCGATGCGGTCAGAATAAGCCTTTTTACAAACTCTTTCTTGTTTGTCCCTAGAGCTTGAAAGAGCGCGCTGTGCTCGCTGTCAATAGGAAGCACTTTGACATTATGTTTGAGAGACTCTCCTATCAGTACCTTGCCCGCCATTACAAGAGACTCTTTATTCGCAAGGGCGATATTTTTCCCCGATTTTACAGCGGATAGTGTGGACTTCAAACCCGACGCTCCAACCATTGCGGAAACTACTAAATCCGCTTCCGGATGGGCGGCAACGGACTCCGACCCTTTTTCGCCCCACAATACCTCAACGGATTCCGACCTCAGCTCGGTTGAAAGCATAGCGGCATCTTTTTCATTTTGAACGGATATCACCTGGGGTTTAAATTTTAGAATTTGATTTCTAAGAACGTTAATGTTTTTCCCTGCGCAGAGTCCCACGACGCGGAACTTATCAGAGAACTGAGATACAACCTCAAGCGTCTGACTTCCTATTGACCCTGTTGATCCGAGGACGGAAATGCTTTTCAAATTGCTTCTCTCTTTCCTATTTGGTCGCTTGTGAGTCCGAATCTTCTCTCTCGACTCTGGTAATTTAAGAGTGCTTTTATAAGGTGCCTGCGTCTAAAATCCGGCCAGAGCGTTTTTGTAACGTAAATCTCTGTGTAGGCAAGCTGCCAGAGGAGAAAATTAGAGAGCCTCATCTCGCCGCTTGTGCGAATAAGAAGATCAGGGTCCGGGAGGTTTGCCGTGTAGAGGAATTGGGAAAAATCCTCTTCATTTAAATCCTTATGCGAACCATTCCAGCTTGAGATTATCTTTTTTACAGCATCCACTATTTCTTCTCTTCCCCCATAGCTGAGAGCTAGGGTAAGGGTCATTTCTTTACATCCCCTTGTTTTCTCTATTGTTTCCACGAGAGTTTCGTAGACACCGGGGGGGAGTTCGGTGAGCCTTCCGATTGCATTTAGCCTGATTTCTTTTTCAACGAGCCTGTTTGCTTCTTTAATGAGGTACTGTTTTAGGAGTTCCATAAGGGAATCAACCTCGCCCTTTGGTCTTTTCCAGTTCTGCGCTGAGAAGGCATAGAGGGTAAGGGCTTCTATTCCCAATCCCCTTGCGGCTTTTACCACCGATTTAACGGACTTCATTCCCTCTCTGTGACCGCTTATTCGGTCAAGCCCCTTTCTATTTGCCCATCTTCCATTTCCATCCATAATGATAACGATGTGTTTTGGAATCTTTCCCTTGATAAGCGACGACTCAAGTTTTCCCTTCATTGCTCGTGTAATTATAACACCATGAACCAATTAAAAGTAGAGGCGCACATAGCCTAATCGGTGAACCACAAAATCACTAATCACGCTGCTGATTGGTTCCTGAAGAGATTTTTATTTTAGAGACTGCCCAAATTGGCACTGTAATAAATATGACCAGAAGAAGTATAGACAGAATCACAAGGAGCGTGAGCGCGTAGAGAAAGATCGAAGTGGGAATAAGTAAAACCCTAAAAAGAAAAGCCCAGCTATTTGTTCCTTCGATAACAAGCGCCTTATAGCTCTGGAAAAACCTCTCAAGAACGCCAATAATCATTCTGTACATATTAATCAAATATAGTCAATGTCGGAGCGCAGTTCAAGGAAAAGGCCGCGCTGTTTGACAACCCGACGTTGAAGATTGTATTATACTGATTTTATAGACATAGAAATTCCCTCTTAGCTTTGAGGAAACGCCAGAGGATTTAGATAGGCATAATAATGGTTCAAAGAACAAAGGATGTCGAAGTTTTAAAAGAAATTGCAAGGAAAGTACGGATAGACCTTCTGAATGCGCTTCATAGAGCTAAGTCAGGACACACAGGTGGCTCGCTCTCATCCGTAGAGATTCTGGTAACCTTGTATTTCTCCGAGTTAGGACACGACCCAAAAAATCCGCGCTGGGAAGATAGAGACAGATTCGTCTTATCAAAAGGACACGGCGTTCCTGCGCTCTACTCCGTTCTTGCTCATGCGGGCTACTTTTCCCGCCAAGAGCTTATGACATTGAGAAAGCCGGGGAGTCGCCTCCAGGGACATCCTGAATACGATCTCGACATTGGAATTGAGGCCTCAACGGGTTCCTTGGGTCACGGACTTTCCGCCGCAAACGGGATGGCTCTTGCGGCAAAGATTGACGGGAAAAACATCAGGGTCTATGCGCTCCTTAGCGACGGCGAGCTTCAAGAGGGGGCGACGTGGGAAGCGATTACAACATCTTCTTACAGGAAGCTCGACAATCTCTGCGCAATCGTTGATAGGAACAGATTTCAAAATGACGGCGCTATGGCCGAGATTAAGGATATAGAGCCGGTTCCGGATAAGTGGCGTGCCTTTGGCTGGGAGGTTGAGGTTCTGCACGGGCATGATATTTCCGGTCTTATTTCAGCATTTGAGAAGGCAAGACAAACGAAAGGAAAACCTTTTGTGATTGTTGCAAATACGACAAAGGGGAAAGGGATTTCTATATTTGAAAACAAGGGTCATTATCACGGCGTTGCCCCTAACGATGAGGAGATTAAAATCGCATTAAATGAGCTATTAAAGGATGAAAAGTCCGGGTTAGGATTAGAAAAGTTAACGGGCAAAGAGCTTAGGCTCGAATTAGATAAGCTATTTGGAGCGTCAACAATATGAGTAGGTCTCAAATAAGCGATTTCGTGTTGGATGAGGTTACGGAGAATGTCTACATAAGGGAGGCTTATGGAAAAACCCTCGTCGAGCTGGGAAAAGAATATCCCGAATTGGTTGTTCTTGATGCCGATCTTACCGTGTCAACCAAGACAAACCTTTTCGGAAAGGAGTTCCCGAGGAGATTCTTCACGATGGGCGTTTCTGAACAGGATATGATGGCGACGGCGGCGGGTTTTGCCCTTGCCGGGAAAATACCTTTTGCAAGCACGTTTGCCGTATTTGCCACGGGGCGCGCATGGGAGCACGTAAGGCAGTCAATCGCGTTTCCAAATCTCAACGTAAAGATAGTCGCAACCCATGCCGGTGTTACTGTGGGAGAAGACGGAGCTACACACCAGGCGCTTGAAGATGTAGCCCTTATGCGTGTACTTCCCAATATGACTGTGATAGTTCCTGCCGATGCTGTGGAAACGGAGAAGGTAATTAGAACTTTGGTGGAGCGCAAGGGACCCGCGTACGTGCGGCTTGCGAGAGCGAAGTTTCCAACGATTTTTAAGAAATCTTATGAATTCGAAATTGGCAAGGCGCGGGTTCTTAGAGAGGGAAAGGACGTAGCGCTTTTTGCCGCAGGAATTATGGTCTATGAGGCGCTTGAAGCCGCAAAGATACTTGAGAAAGACGGGATCGGCGCCTGCGTCGTTAACCTATCAACCATAAAGCCAATTGATATAGAAACGGTAGTTAAATGGGCGGGCATTACGGGAGCCGTCGTAACGGCTGAAGACCATAATGTAATCGGAGGGCTGGGAGGCGCCGTCGCCGAGGTTCTTGGAGAATACTGTCCGACACCTATGAAGAGAATAGGAGTGAGAGATAGATTTGGCACGTCGGGGGACGGGCTTAAGCTTCTTGAGCACTTTGGTCTTAAAGCTAAAAACATGGTACAGGCGGCGCACGAGATTTTAGAGTTTAATTCTGAAAAGAAATCGGTCGTGATATAGGATTTTTATCGGCTTGTTCCTAGAATTGCGATAACCAAATGTTACAAATCTTTAGGCGTAGCGCTATAATTATTAACAGAACTTTAATTGGAGGGGTTTATAAATGAAAAGATGGGCCACAATTATTTTAATTTTGTTCTTTATTTCCACGGGAAGGATTTGGGCGGATGACGACGAGGCTACGTACAAAGGGCTTTCCAATTTCACAAGGGTTCTCGATTTGATCGAGAGAAATTACGTTGATAACGTTGATGCTCAGAAGCTTACTGCGAGCGCAATTGAAGGAATGATGAAAACGCTCGATCCATACTCGGCTTATCTCTCTCCTGAGCGCTACAGAGAGCTTGAGATCGGCACCTCCGGGGAATTCGGCGGAGTGGGAATGGAAGTCACGGTTGAAAATAATGTGCTTACTGTGATAACACCGATTGAAGGTACCCCCGCGGCCAAGGCTGGAATTAAGCCGGGAGACCAGATAATTGCGATTGACGGAAAACCAACTCAGGGGATGATAGCCGATGAGGCCGTAAAGATACTTCGAGGCCCCAAAGGAAGTCCGGTGAAAATCACCGTAAAAAGCAAAGGCAGCGAGACGCCAAGAGATGTAACCCTGATTCGAGAGATTATACATGTAAAGAGCGTTGAGCCTAAGTTGCTTGATAATGGCATTGGATACGTAAAGCTTTCTCAATTCCAAGAGAAAACCTCAGATGAGTTAACGAAAGCGATAGAAAAACTGGAATCTAAGAACAAAGGATTGCTTAAGGGACTTATTCTCGATCTGAGGAACAATCCCGGCGGTCTTCTCACGGAGGCCGTGGAGGTAGCGGATCAATTTGTTAACGAGGGGCTTATAGTCAGCGTTAGGGGTAGGGCCGAAGACCAATCTACGGAGTATTACGCTACAAAGAAGGCAAATTTCCATAACTACCCGCTTATCGTTCTGGTAAATAAAGGCAGCGCAAGCGCATCCGAGGTTGTGGCCGAAGCGCTTCAGGATGATAAAAGGGCCGTTATTCTTGGGACAAAAACGTTCGGCAAGGGGTCGGTGCAAACCATAATCAGGCTCGATGACGGATCGGGACTCAAACTGACAACGGCAAAGTTCTATGCCCCAAGCGGAAGGTCAATTAGTCAGGTCGGTGTGACGCCGGATGTGGTTGTTGAAAACAGCAAAACCGGAGACGCTCAACTCGAAAGGGCGGTAGAGCTTATTAGAACTTCTCAAATCAATAAGTTTGTTCCAAGAGGTTAAAAAGAGGACTCTCCCCCTTGGGGAGAAGAGGATTTAAGAACCTGAGGAGAAAAGGCAGCGCGTCGAAGCGTAGAACCGGCAGGGTTTTCATCTTTGCTGTTGGATTCATTGTGTTTCTGGCCGTAACCTTTTACGGTATTCTCTACGTAAAGAAAAAGACTGAAGAAACTCCTCCAAAAAGGCCTTCTGATTTTACTAGTCGCATAAAAGAAGCGGACACGCGCGTTATGAGTGCGCTTTTCAATCTAGGTGTTAACGTAGAGGACATCGAATCAAAAAAGGTTCTCAGGAAAAAAGGGGAACTTGCGTGGGAGTTTAAAGATATTACAATCTACCTTTCTAAAGGGGTTGCGGAAAAGAGGGTTAAATTGGCACTTAAAGATACTCTCTCATCAGTGCCCAATATCGGGTGGGAACTGAAAAAAAATGGAAATTCGCTCATATCGGAGGTAGAGGTCTACGGTCTTCCAACTCATAGGCTGAGGTTTAATTTTTATGAAAGAAACCAGGGGATGAGAGACAACGTAGCTCAGGAGAAAAAGCCTTCTGAATTATTGGAAGAGGAGACAAATCTGCCTGAAGAAAAGCCGGATATAAGAGAGCCTGAGAATCAATTATTTAAGGGGGAAAAACCCAAGGTGGTTATTATCGTAGACGATCTAGGATCAAATAAAGAATCGGTTGATAAGCTCCTGGAGATACCCGCATCTATTAGCTTTGCGGTTCTTCCAAACCTTCCCTACTCTCGATATGCCGCACGGATGGGCTACAGCAACGGGCACGACGTTATGCTTCACCTTCCGATGGAGCCTATGGACTCTTCGGGATATACGGGAGTCAATGCTGGAGACGGAATGCTTCTTATGGGACTGTCAAAGAGTGAGATTCTCTCAAAACTTGACAAAGACCTGGCCTCTGTCCCTTACATAAAGGGTGTAAACAACCACATGGGTTCAAAGTTTACAGAAGACAGTGAGCTTATGGAGCTGGTTCTCCAGAGAGTAAAGAGCCGGGGACTCTTTTTCGTTGATAGCAGAACCTCTCCAAAAACGACGGGTTTTGCGGTAGCAAAGAAATTAGGAATGAAGGCCGCAGAAAGAGATGTTTTTCTTGATGAGGGGTTGGGGGGAGCCGATTATGTCAGGTCTCAGATCGAGAAGCTTATCGAGGTTTCTAAGAAGAAAGGATACGCCATAGGAATTTGTCATCCGCATCCCGATACGCTCAAGGTGCTCTCTCAAATGATTCCGGATGTAAAAAAGGAGGTCGAGATAATACCGGTTTCGGGTGTGGTGAACTGAAGAGAATATTAACTATGGATGAACACGAATGAAGTTTAATTGTTTGTATGTTACTACTTTTTATCCTTAGAAGCGGTATGATAAATTATAGTCAGACAAGGATGTCCGGCCTACCATGATTTATGGTCTGCCTCAGGCAGGTGGTAGAACAGACATTGTTGTCTGTTTCTAAGTCTGTTCCTATTATGAGATAGCTTCTAGTTTGTTTTTAAAAGACAACTGACAGAAAACAAACCGCTTAGGACAACAGATAAATCTATGGAGGTTTAGGCTATGGGTCTTATTGACGACGTTAGAAAAAAGAGGGATTCATGGATGGGGAGGCTTGAAGAACATCGTCAGGATGAAGACGAGGAAGGGGAATACTCCGAGATTGATAAAGAAAAAGAAGAAGTCGAGATTTTGAAAAACCGTAAAATGGTAGGGGTATTTCAAAGAAAAGACCAAAAAGAATAACCGATAGTGCCCTCTTATTCTGTTTTGGAATCCTTTGTCTGCATAACTGTATTAGGTTTACGGTTCACAGTAAACTTGAATACATCGGGTCTTGCATAGTGCCCCGCCACATCAAGCATCCATTTTGATGCGGGTATGAGTTTGTGGTCTATTTCTGCATAAATGATTTCTTCCTTCATTTTTACAGGACCAGCAATAAATTCACCCTGAGGATTGATAATACAACTGTCACCGGATTGATCCATTCCTTCCCTGGAGCATAAAATTTCTTGAATTCATAATGATCCGGGATGTCGTTCATATGCATGGCAATTGAGCAGCCGATAACGAACATGCCTCCTTCTTTTGCAATATGCCTCAGACTTGAAAGCCACGGTTCTCCGAAATCCCATGTTGGAGCAACATAAACTTGTGTCCCCCATGAATACATCGCATTGCGGGCGAGTGGCATGTAATTCTCCCAGCAGATCAATCCGCCCAGTTTTCCAAAGGGAGTGTCATAAACATTGAGGGTGCTGCCGTCCCCCTGTGCCCACACCAGACGCTCACCACCTGTTGGAACGAGTTTCCGGTGCTTGCCTATGATATTTCCAAGTGCATCGATATAGAGAAGTGTATTGTAGAGGCTCGCATTGCTGGCCTCTATATTCCGTTCATTCACTCCCATCACCACATAAATCTTTGCATTCTTAGCGACTCGGCAAAGTTTTTTTGTAGTATCATCGGGAATACTGACTGCGTTATCAATTAATCCGGTATAGAGATTATTCAGTAAGGCCCTTTTACCGCTTGGAACTATCCAAACCCAGTTGGGGTCGGTTGGAATAAAAGCCTCTGGAAACACAATCAACCCTGCACCCTTGCGCCCCGCCTCAGTAATGAGGTCGCATGCCTTCTGTGGCTTTTCGATCCAGAAAGACCGGCGCTGCTTGAGCGGCAGCAACAGTGAATTTGTTCTGATTCTTTTTCATTTTATCCCCTCCTTTTAATATCAAAGAGAATGAATATTACTATCTTTTTTCAGAAGATTGCTGAGTTGTATAACTTTTATGGTCTCTATTTCTTTGAAATCTAAGTCGTTTGTAAGAAAAGTTTTTACCTTTCTTAAAACTCCTACAGCTATCTGAATTGAGTCGAGAGTTTTTAAACCATAACGTGCTCTAATAGAAGCAGCCTTTTCAGCCACTTCGATTGAAATGGAAACAACCTCAAGGTTTGGAAAGTTGAGAAAAGCTGTTTTGTACTTGGCAACTAAAGGAAAATCATCCTTTTTTAAGGGCTTAGTTAAACACTCAATAACCGCTACCGTACTGGTTACGGCTTTTAACTTACCTTTTTCTACACTTTCAAGAATAGCCATTGCAGAATCTATGTAACTTTTGTCTTCTTCAAAGAGGTAGATAAAGATCATTGTATCAATGGCTATAGTGCTGCCTCGATTCTCTCTCAAAAAATCCTCTAGTCCCAAGACTCCCTCTCTCTTCTTATGTACCGTGTTGCATCTTCTCCTTTCCAGATTTCTTTACCTAGTCCCTTAAGAAAATCTGTGAAAGATTTAGGCTTGGGAATCACCACCACTACCCCCTCTATTTCCTCTACTAAGACTTTGTCCCTGGGCTTATCCCGACCTTCTTTCTTAGCTCCTTAGGAATGACAACCTGATATTTTGGACCTACTTTAACTGTTACTCCCATTTGATTACTCCTCATAGTTTTGTTATACGAAAGTATAATATCGTTATACGAGAATTCAATCTTCTTTGATTTGCACCATAGAGGAGCACAGTTGTAGGGGTAGAGCGGTAAATTAGAGTATAAAGTTGTTAATTTATTTGAAGGAAGATTGGATGGAAAATAATTCTACACAGTTCCTGACCTAATCCCTGAGGATATGCTCCAACCAAACATTATCATCTGAAGGCTCCACAAATTGGAGTATTGCGGTATATTTGATATAATTAAATGTATAATGTTTATTCACCCATGTCAGGTGATACTCATTTTTAGTTGTTCATGGTGACCTCATGAAAGCTCTCGTGCTGGCAGGTGGTAAGGGAACACGTTTGAGGCCACTAACCTATACAATGGCTAAACAGCTTGTTCCTATAGCCAACAAGCCCGTGCTCTCTTATGTCATGCAGCATCTTCAGGAAGCCAATATTAAAGAGGTAGGTGTTATCATTTCACCTGAAACCGGAAGTCAAATCCAGGATGCTCTATCCAAAAACCCTTGGGGTCTTAATCTCACATACATTTTACAAGATCAGCCTTTAGGATTGGCTCACGCTTAAAGGTTGCCCAAAGCTACCTTAAAGAAGAAGACTTCATCATGTGCTTGGGTGACAATCTTATCGGTTCAGGCATCGGGGGATTCATAGAAACGTTCGACGCCTCTGGGGCGGATGCCCTTATCTTATTAAAGGAAGTAGAGGACCCGCGGATGTTTGGCGTGGCTGAGGTTGATTCGCGTGGTCATATTATACGCCTTGTTGAGAAACCTAAGGAGCCGCCTTCAAATTTAGCTCTGGTGGGGGCTTATGTTTTTTCGCCAGCTATCCACGATACCATTTCTCAGATCAGGCCCTCCTGGCGTGGGGAGTTAGAAATCACGGACGCCATCCAGAAATTACTCGAAAAGAGATATGCCGTACAGAGCTCTATCTTGGAAGGGTGGTGGCTTGATACCGGGAAAAAGGACGGCCTCTTGGAAGCCAATCGCCTTGTGTTAGACGAATGGACGAAAGGGGATATGCAGGGCACAGTTGATTCTAAAAGCCATGTAGTCGGTCGAGTAGTACTGGAGGAGGGGGCACAGGTGAAGAAAAGCGAGGTGCGCGGTCCTGTAGTCATTGGGGCAGGGACGGTGATTGAACAATCATTCGTTGGTCCGTATACCAGTATAGGTCGGGGTTGTATAATCACAAACTCTGTACTGGAGCATTGCGTAGCACTGGATGGAGTGAGAATAGAGGGCGTTGAACGGATGGAAGACAGCGTTCTTGGGCGCAATGCAGTGGTGCGTCGCCTTTCTGGAAGCCATCAGGCTCTCAGGCTACTTATTGGTGAGGATACAGAGGTTTTGTTATAGATGCCGTTTCGATTCAGAAAAACTGAAGTTCCCGATATTGTTCTTATTGAACCGCAAGCTTTTGAAGACCAGCGAGGCTTCTTTATGGAAACCTACAAAAGGTCTGAGTTTTCGAGTAACGGTATTCCTGAGGTGTTTGTTCAGGATAACTACTCCTATTCGGTGCGAGGTGTTCTCCGCGGGCTACACTACCAGAGAGACCCTAAGGGTCAGGGGAAATTAATAATGATACTAAAAGGCGAGGTCTTTGATGTGGCGGTAGATATCCGTAAGGGTTCCCCTACATATGGAAAATGGGTAGGAATGGGGCTCTCTTCTGAAAATCATCGAATGCTTTATGTCCCCGTAGGATTCGCCCACGGTTTCTGTGTGCTGAGTGAAGAGGCCTATGTCTTGTATAAAGTGACGGAGGAATACGTTCCGGAACTTGATCGAGGAATTATCTGGAACGATCCGAAAATCGGCGTCTACTGGCCTATAGAGGAGCCTATTATCTCTCCTAAGGATGTCCGGCTTCCCAGCCTTGACATGGCTGATCACGATTTTGTGTACGGAGGAGAAGTCTCTCTATGAGAACCATTCTCATTACAGGAGGGTGCGGATTTATCGGAAGCCACTTTGTGCGTCTCCTCTTACAGCGTACGGATTGGCGGGTGGTAAATCTCGATAAACTCACATACGCCGGAAATATAGAAAACCTAAGAGATGTTGACGAGAATTCAAACTATCGTTTTGTAAGGGGCGATATTGCGGACCGCACACTAATCAATGAGCTACTCCAGGGGGAGAAACCCTGGGCAATAGTAAACTTCGCCGCAGAGTCGCATGTAGACCGCAGTGTTCTCGACTCCTCGCCATTTCTTCAAACAAATATTATCGGAGTTCAGGTTCTTTTAGAATCGTTACGTCATTACGGCATAGAACGGTTTATTCAAATCTCAACCGATGAGGTCTACGGCGATGTTGAAGAAAAAGAGTCTTCCTGTGAAGAGAGTCCACTTTCTCCCAGCAGCCCTTACGCGGCGAGCAAGGCGTCGGCTGATCTTCTCTGCCTTGCCTATAAACGCACTTATGGTGTCCCTGTCCTGATTGTTCGTAGTTCCAACAACTATGGTCCCTTTCAATTTCCTGAAAAACTGATTCCTTTGATGATCCGAAATGCATTGATTGGAAAGGAGTTGCCTGTGTACGGTGATGGCCTCCAGAGAAGAGACTGGCTTTACGTAGAGGACAATATTGAGGCGATTCTTTCTATCTTGGAAAGGGGTAGAGTCGGTGGTATCTACAATGTAGGCACAGGGCAAGAGCGGACAAACCGCGAGGTTGTCCATACATTATGTCGGCTTTTGGCCGAGGAGACCGCGTTGAATCTCAACGACCTCCTTGGGCGTATCAAATCCGTACCTGACCGTCCCGGCCACGACCGCCGATACGCCTTGAAAACAGAAAGGGTTCGCTCTGATATAGGTTGGTCTCCTAAACTCCCTTTTAATCTGAGGTTGAAAGAGACTGTCCGTTGGTATTTAAACAACCAGGACTGGATAGAACGGGCGACCTCTGGAGGGTATCAGGCTTATTACGAGGCCGTTTATACACAGACTTGGAGACAGCCCTCAAAATGATTCGAGTCGCCGTCATGGGTAGCACGGGTCAGCTAGGAACTGACTTAGTGGATGTATTACAACAGGCGGGGGAGTACCTGGTCTTTCCACTTAGCCATGTCGAGGTTGAGTGCATCGAGCCGGATTCGGTTAGAAGAGTAATAACAAGCGTGCACCCAGAAGTCGTGGTTAACTGCGCTGCGTTCGTGCGTGTGGACGAATGCGAAGATCGTCCCGATGATGCCTTTTCGATTAACGCCCTCGGTGCTCTTAATGTAGCAAGAGCCTGCTCCGAGTTAAACGCCCTCTGTGTTTATATAAGCACTGATTATGTGTTTGATGGAAAAAAAGAAGAGCCATACACAGAAGAGGATTCCCCATATCCTCTCAATGTCTATGGCGCATCGAAACTTGCTGGCGAATACCTGGTTCGGCAGGCGTGTTCTAAATGGCTCATTGCAAGAATGGCCAGCCTCTTTGGAAAAGCGGGGGCACGTGGAAAGGGAGGAAACTTCATAGAGAGCATTTTAGCGAAGGCTCAAGCGGGTGAGCCATTAAGAATAGTAAACGACATCCGTATGTCGCCCACATATACATATGACGCCTCGTGTGTGCTGGAGCGTCTCATTGAGCAGAGGACTACTGGGGTTTTTCATATTACAAACAGCGGCTCCTGCACCTGGTATGAGTTTGCTCGGAAGGCATTGGAATTAGTGAGGCTAAGTGCAAAACTGGAGCCGATCTCCTCCGCAGATTATCCTACCAAAGCCGATCGCCCTAAAAATTCCTCTTTGAGAAGTGTGAGACTTGCGGGAAAGATATTACGCCCTTGGGAGGAAGCGTTGTGGGTTTACTTAGGAGAGAAAGGGCATATTCATCATGAAAAGATATAAAAAGATTCACTTGTGATAAGCGAACCCGATGGCGGAATTTACGATGCTATGAACAAGGGCATGGAGATGGCGACGGGAGACGTAATTGGATTTTTACATTCCGACGATTTCTATGCCGACGAGCGGGTCGTTGAAAATGTCGCCGAGGTCTTTATGAAAAATGGCGTTCAAAGCACATACGGCGACCTGGTTTATGTAAACAAAAACAATAGTAGGGTGATCAGATACTGGAGGGCGGGCGGATATAGAGAAGGCCTGATTAATCGGGGATGGATACCACCTCATCCTACTTTTTTTGTAAGAAGAGAGGTTTATGAAAACTACGGCTCATACAATACGAGTTTAAAAATCGCTACTGATTATGAATTGGTGCTGAGATTTTTGGGGAAGCAGAAGATAACCACATATTCAATTTTGACAGTTTAACGTATATAAATCCATATAGGTAAGAATAAAGAAAGCCACTGATTTTACAAGGTGTTTCTCACTTTCTGTGCTCACAGTATTTATATACGTTGTTACGTGTTTATGTTAAATTATAGTGCGTGTAGCTACCAAAATCGCCACCACTTTTCATTGGTAGCAAAAATAAAATAGGCTGGGCGATCTCTCACAATCTACCTGGCCTATAAGTGAATTGAGTATGGGTAGAGTAAAGCAACCTAGAACAGAAATCAATCCAGAATTATCGCAAAAGAAACTTGACGAAATTCCCCGTGGAAAAGGGATTCTTAGTTCTGCGTTTAAAATAGTATCACCAATACGACCTTATCTAGAATATATTAATCCCTATCTCGACCCAGTATTTCTTGATCCAGGAAAAGCCCAAATATTTTCTTGCCTTATCATCAAGCTACGCGAATTTGCTTTTAGTTGCGAAAATCCAGATTTTAAAACTGGCAGTAGAAAAGAAATAGAAAATGCTTACAATGCACTAAAAAAGGACATCAAAGAGATTAACTTTTTCTTAAAAGAACTTGTTCCCAAAGAAGCTAAGTACAATAGAGAAGCGCAATTTCTAAGACATTGTAGAAGGATGCCGGATTTCGTAGTGTATTTAATAGACACCTATGTTTTGAAACTGAGGGGTTATCTTCCTATAAAGGTAAGAGGGAAAGAGTACCAGAAGAAGACGTAAAAACCTTTTGGAAAAAAGAATTTAAGGGAGTATTCCCCAAGACCATAGAGTACAAGAGTAAGGTAGATATAGTCTGTAGCTGTTTAGCGGCTTTTTATGGAGGTTCTGGCAAGAAGCTTACCAACATTTATTACGCTGCTCGAAAAGCTAAAAAACCTAATCAAGTTAATTAGAATCTACAGGATTCTTTGGGTAAAAATACCCACTATCATTTAAACCCAATCAATCTTCTTTAATAGGTGGTTTACTATAAGCCATGCTTGTAGAAAAAACCGACCTAACAAGAAGATCCATCCAAACAACCATCAATTTTCCTTTTTATCTTTATGTAGAGCTAATTGAGAAGGCTCGTACTGAGGGCATATCTCTATCCGAGGTTGTTCGACGAATACTACTTAAAGAGTTTGAAGGAAAGAACCAAGAAGATTTGGAGGAGGACTTATGAGTAATGATCCCAATAAAATAAAAAATGGCAAAACAGAAGAATTCATTAGTTTAAAAAAGTTGTGTGCGGAGGTTATTGAGAGCCCATTAACCACGATCCGCATATATGCTTCACAGGGAAAATTGCCTGGGGTAGTGAGATTTGGCTCTAGGGTTTACGTGCATTTACCTACATTTCGGGAGCACCTTCTGAAGAATGGGCGGCCTTTTCTCGAGAAAAGACAAAGAGCAAATCTATAAAGAAGGGCCGTTGCAGCGCGAGGGGCACTGACAACGGCGGAGGATGGATAGACGATGATTAACAATAGCATTATCCAACCGGAAATTCAACATTTATCAGAAGAAATTGAAGTCATTCAACTCGAAATCCCACGATGGCTTTTTACTGA
>JBLNAE010000100.1:0-5348 GCA_050259195.1 Ignavibacteriales bacterium | reverse complement strand
ATTAGTGACCGTATATCATCCGAACCTTCGCCTCAGGGTAAATTCCGTGAAGCACCTTGGTTTACAATCTATAGATTCTTCGCCTTCGGCTCAGAATGACACGTACACTGTTTATCCGGATTTGATATGATTTATTAAGATATTCTTTCTCTTCTTCTCTATCTTCTTTATTTTCGACCATTACCAAAGCTCCAATAATATAAACGGCAAATTTTATGCCATTGGTAAATAGATAACAATTCCAGTCTTACTTACAGAGGTATTTTGTAAACCACTCGGCTGCTAAACGTGCAACTTCTTCTAGTGCTCCCGGCTCTTCAAAAAGGTGAGTTGCTCCTGGAATGATTTTTAGCTCTATTTTCGTTCTCATACGTAGGCTTGCATCACGATTGAGTTTGATCACAACATTATCGTTCCCACCCACAATAAAAAGAGTGGGAACATTAACGCTTCCTAGCACTTCCTCTGCAAGATCCGGCCGTCCTCCACGTGAAACAATAGCCTTAATATCCTTGCCCTGTTCTACAGCGGCTATAAGTGCGGCGGCGGCTCCCGTACTTGCGCCAAAATACCCGATTTGAAGGTTTCTCGTTTGCTCTTGAGTCCCTGCCCATTGAGTAACGGCAACCAGACGACGGGCAAGAAGCGGGATATTAAAGCGGTTTTGATAGTCTGTATCCTCTTCTCTGGTCAGTAAATCGAAAAGGAGAGTACCAAGCCCAGCAGAACGCAGAACCTGTGCTACAAAGGTATTTCTTGGACTGAATCGTGAACTTCCACTTCCGTGAACAAAAATCACTATCCCTTTTGCTCCCTGAGGAATGTGTAGTTCTCCTTCGAGTCTCACAGAATCCGCATGTATGTGAACTAAACTCTTATATTCTTTACCAGCCATGCTTTTCTCTCGATTCCGTTTTATAATGTTGTTCAGATATGGTTTTCGATTTCTCCAAGTATTCTCTTACTTCTTCATCGGATACTTGGTTGAAGTATGAGTAATGTGCCCCAACTGCAATAAAAGGGTAAGGAGTATAAAGCACAACTAGCTCATCGGCCAATTTGGAAAACTCTTTAATGACCTCAGTAGGTGCTACCGGAACAGCTACGATTAATACCTTAATATCAGAAGCTCTGAGAGCACGTATAGTAGCTATCATAGTTGCTCCTGTCGCAATTCCATCATCAATTAGAATAATAGTTTTTCCTACAAGGGAAGGCAATTCCTTTCCATCCCTATATAGAACTTGACGGCGCCTTACCTCTTCTCTTTGATATGATATTTCCTCTTTCAAATACTCCTCTGAACAGTAATTCTTCAGCTCTTTATTAAGAAATACCTCCCCATTCTCTGCCAATGCTCCAACTGCTAGTTCAGGTTCACCCGGGAATCTTAATTTTCTCGTAATAAAAACATCTAAATCGGCACCCAATGATTCGGCAACTTCAAAAGCCACAGGAACTCCCCCACGGGGCAGAGCCAATATCAGGATATTTTCTTTTCCCTTATATTCGCTTAGTTTTTCAGCAAGCTCCTTTCCAGCTTCTTTTCTATCTTTAAAGATTTTACTTTTGTAAGCAAATTTCATATATATCACCTCATCTAAGATATATCGCAAATCTCATGCCATAATCCTTAAAATGTAATTTATAATAAGTACAAGAACTCAGGTTGATTCTTTTTTAGCAATGCTAAATCCAAATTGTCAGATGTCTTAGAATCTGACAGATTCATGCTTTCCTATTAGGGACTGTCGCTCTATATAACTCTCTGTATTTCAATGAGTTATGAGTGTTAAATTTGGTGGCATACAACTTGAATAAAACTATATGAAAAAGAGATTCAAAGAGACATTCTCAAGGATGGAAAAGATTAAGCAAAAAATTGAAAACAAACCATCAAGAATTTCTAATCCGATCACGATACTTATGTGTGGTGATGTAATGACAGGGAGGGGCATTGATCAAGTGTTACCTCACCCAAGTAACCCCCTTATTTATGAGCCGTATATGAGAAGTGCTAAAGGGTATGTAGAACTTGCTGAGAAGGCGAATGGTCCGATTCTACAACCAGTTGACTTTTCATACATTTGGGGAGATGCTCTCGAAGAATTTGAACGGGTGGTGCCGGATTTGAGGATAATTAATTTGGAGACGAGCGTAACAAGGAGCGATGATTACTGGAAAGGCAAGGGCATAAACTACAGAATGAATCCAGAGAACATACCTTGTATAACAGCAGCTAAGATAGATTGTTGTTCTCTCGCAAATAACCATGTTCTTGATTGGGGATGTACAGGACTTATAGAGACATTGGAAACATTGAAGAAAGTGAATGTGAAAAGTGCAGGTGCAGGTCAGAATCTTATGGAGGCGGAAAAGCCGGCGGTGATGGAGGTTCAAGGAAAAGGGAGAGTGATGGTGTTCTCGTTTGGATCGGTAACAAGCGGGATACCTTCAAGCTGGGGTACTACGGAAGAGAGGCCCGGCGTAAGTCTGTTAAAAGACATGTCGGATAAAACAGTCCGCTATATCAAAGAGAAAGTCCAGGAAGCCAAACAACAAGGAGATATCGTTGTTGCCTCCATTCATTGGGGAAGTAATTGGGGTTATGAGATTCCTCGTGAACAAACAGAATTCGCCCATAAACTCATTGATAATGCGGGTGTCAATATAATTCACGGACACTCTTCTCACCACGTAAAAGGAATAGAGGTTTACAAGAATAAGCCTGTTATTTATGGTTGCGGCGACTTTCTAAATGACTATGAAGGTATTGGTAGCTACGGAGATTTTAGAGATGACCTGGGCTTGATGTACTTTGTGAGTATGGATTTGTTGATCGGAGAATTAGTTTGCTTGCGAATGACACCGACACGGATTAAATGCTTTAGAGCGAATCGAGCATCACGGGCAGAGGCATTTTGGCTAAGAGATACCCTGAATAGGGAAGGTAAAAATTTTGGGACTAGAGTAGATTTGAACGAGGATAATACCTTGACACTACAATGGGATTGAATCCTCAAAAACTAACCATTCCATCCAATAAATGGCAAAAACCTGCTTATTTCAGCAACGTTGACTTCTTAATCAAATTTAGGGAAGGAAAAGAGGAGAATTTTTCTAAAAACCATTTTTTATTCTTTACATTCAGTACTTGAATGATTACTTTAAAATTGTAAAGGGGGTGAATCAAAATGAAAGAGCCAATTAAAAAAGACAGAAAAGTCCCTACAATGTTTACCCCTCATATGGAGTATTATTTTGATGAGATTACTGAGCAAAAAGCCTTCAAATGCCCTGTTACTGGAAAGAAGGTTAACGTGGAAGTTGTTAAAAGAGCACACATTGGACCGACTCCTTTTGTGGATGTTGTTTATTGTTCTATTTTCAAAGGTTACCCTACTTGCAAAAAGGGCTGTCTTGGACTGGTAAATGGGGAAAAGACCTTGCACGAATTGAGCCAAGACAATAGGAAGATTAGACAAGCTAAATCACATTTACATTAGGCCTCTTCTTTGCCAATTTTCTTAACGAGAGAAATCTCTAAAGTTTCATATCAAGAGTCCTCAGTAACAGAGGAGGACTCTTGATAGTGCCGTATTATTCCAAATTAACTCTGAGAAAAGACAATGAAGAAGTATAGCTCAGTTGCAAGGATAAAAAAATACCCTCCTTTGGGTAGATAGGGGTTATAGAGAAGATGTAATTGGCCGGATAAAGCAGAAGCTTGGATGGACAGTAACGGAAGCGATGAATAAGAGCTTTCGGCAAATGTTGGCTTGCGAGAACAGGAGCTAAGACATACTGCAGCTACCAGGCTTGTAGAAAAAAGAATTTCACTCGACGCTGTAAAAAAAATTATTAGGTCATTTTACAGTTAAGGTAACAGAGAGATATTCTCACCCTGAGGCCAGCCTTCAGGAGGCGGTATCTGTATTGAAAATTATACTAAAAACCGTAGCAAGGAAGATTTAGAGCAATGAGAATGTATTATAAGTACGGTAGTTATTGGTTGGGGAGCAGGATTTGAACCTACGACCTCCGGGTTATGAGGGCTAAAGAGCTACTCCATAGCGTTGTATAGCTTTATATAGAATTACCATAATCCTTTGAGATCATTGCATTTTAGTATAAATCTCTCTATAGCTTTCTATGACTTTGCACAGAATCTACTTGTCAGTTACTGACAAATTCACTGACAAGGTTTCGGTTCAGAAAGGATGATAATGTCATTCTGCTAGCAAGTCCTCTAAGGCTTGCCCCAAGTTATATTTCTTGATTATATCCTCCAACGAGAGCCTTTCCTTTTTGGCTTCCTTTTTCTTTTCAAAATACCGTCTTTCAATTGTTCTAGACGGTTCGCCAAGCCGTCTGCCTACCTCTCTGAAGGCTCCTCTGAGCCCATATCTGTCCTTTAGTTTTTCCACTAAAACGAAATATGTCCAATACTGACCTTCCGTGATCTCTCTACGGTGCTTAAAAAAGGAATTGTTAAGAGCAGCACCCAACTTGATTGCCTTCTTTCTCATGCTGGGATTATAGCTCCACCTATCAGCTAGATTGCGGAATGCCTTAATATTAAATGTCAAGAAATAGGCTTGTTCTGTAACATTAAATAAAAGTGATTCGAGTTCATTATTAGATCCCTCGCTTTTCTCCAATACCAATGAGTTCAGAAACTCATAACATAGCTCATAGGCACTTAATCTTGGGTCTGGTTCCCTACCCTTCTCCATTGTAATTGGGTGCTCTCCTAAAAGCACACCCGATATTAAAAAGGGCTTTCTTCCACTTGGGTAAAACGACCCTGATGTTTTCTTCATTATCTTGAGAATATCAATGGCATTAAAGAGAGCCAGGAGAGTAAAACCAGGGTCAAAATTGAAAAGTAGGTTGCAAATTGTGTTGACTAAATCACCTTCGAGGTTTTTTATTAAGAGGCTGGTTACTTTATGCTCTCTCGTTTTAGGATTTGTGGCACTCAAGCACACCCCTAGGAATTCTTGCCAATCCTTGACGATTGATTCCTTATGAAAGAGTGCTTTTAGGGCAATCTCCATCTCTTCATATCGCCAGCCTAACTCGTGTGCAAATTCTTTTATCAGATTGGGATGTAACATGATACTGATGTCTGCAAAAAAATAGTCACTTGCACCTAGCCCCGCAGCTACCTATACTTTGCAGACACAGACAATAAAATATAGCAGAAATAGAAAAATGCAAGTTTGGAGGAAAGGAGGTTTTGACATGAATAACGATAGAGAAGAAAAAATTGCCCTTAGCATTCCTGAAGCCGCAAAGGCGAGTGGACTCTCCACTTCGTATTTATACAAACTATCCGCAGAGGG
>JBLNAE010000099.1:0-6590 GCA_050259195.1 Ignavibacteriales bacterium | reverse complement strand
GCTCCCTCGAGGATAGCTTTTTGCATGTTGGCTCCACCGAGGTAGGCTCCTTCCAGATTGGCTCCACCGAGGTAGGCTTCTTCCAGATGGGCTCCATTGAGGTTGGCTCCTTCCAGATGGGCTCCATTGAGGTTGGCTCCTTCTAAATGAGTTAATGTCAGTACAACATTCTTCAAATCTTGGTCGTTGAGCGGAATTTCTCGCAGGTCATAATTTTTTACATCAGACTCGAGTGGTCTATAAATCACAATTATTTTAAGGTCTTCTTCGGATAGAGGTATTTTCTTCACGAAGTCAGGGAAACCCTTCCCGTTTTTAAGTGAATTTACTACCTCATTCACCCTTTCCTTCGTCCATTTTGCTCGCAAGCTTCTTTCCTCCTTAGACAATCCTGACCCATATTTAGACTGGATAGAAGGCTTCTCCTCGGCAAGGGTGCAAGGTTGGTAAAAGAGTACCAAGAAGAGAAAGCAAAAAGTGATGGACAAAAGGAATTTAGATATTTTCATCTCACGTTAACGACGGTTTTAGTAAAGCCTTTCCCACACTGGACAAGCACCTTTCATTATATCCAGCGTTCCCACTCGTAAACTCGGATATTCCGAGATTGGATTCTCCAAATATTACTATCTAGTCTAGCGAAGTGCCCATCCCATTTATGAACAACCAACTTATATCACGAATTACATTCTAACGTCAACAATTTTCTTTCCAATTGCCCTGTTTCCGTGGGAAAAGGGTTGATATTGGGTACTATACCACGCAGGGACATTTCTATATTAACTTCTGTATACCTACGGTGTTAAATAGCCTAGTGGAATAGCTAGATTTCTGCTTATAGATGCCAACTATTTATATATCGAGAGGTAAATAACTTTGGCATTGGGATGGATATAATGTTGAATGCTGCATAGGTGAATAAGGAACTTTGACTGCTTCTTACTACAACCCAAGTCTGCTATCATTTTGTTTATATAATTCTTTAATCAATTGTACTTGTGGGTTTAAACTGATTATGTCACTATAATATTTAGTTCGAAATGCGTCCACTAGCCCCAGCCAGTTTTAATTTTTGACTCCTTCGGCTATTATATCAAATTGTCATAAGCATGCTTTAAAACCTTCTTTTCTGCCATTGCAACTCTTCTTTAAGCCGTTCCTTTGAGGTTTGTGAAATTTTTACCTATACTGCTTCTTCATAGAGGCCGAAATTGATATAGTCTCAATAGGATGTTCAATTATCAAGCTCTTAAAAAATACCTCTTCAAATTAGACCCAGAATCAGCACATAAAATGGCGGAGTTGGGTTTAAGAACCGCAAAGCATTGGCCTGTCTCTTCCATAATGAAGAGAAAAAACCTTATTGTAAGCGATAGACTAAAGCAAAATATCTTTGGCAGAGACTTCCCGAACCCCGTAGGTTTAGCGGCGGGTTTTGATAAAAATGCAAATATGATTGAAGGAATGCCCGCGCTCGGTTTCGGCTTTATAGAAATTGGAACGGTGACACCGAAGCCTCAATCGGGAAATAAAAAGCCGAGGCTCTTTAGATTTCCCAAACAGGAAAGCTTAGAAAATGCAATGGGTTTTAATAATGACGGCATGTTGACAATACAAGGGAGGCTTCACAAAATTTACCCATCCGGTTTACCTATTGGCGTAAACATAGGAAAAAATAAAACAACCCCCCAGGCAAAGGCAATAGAAGATTACATAAATCTAATCTCTTGCTTTAAGAATGTATGCGATTATGTGGTAATTAATGTCTCCTCCCCCAACACGCCCGGTCTAAGAGACCTCCAAAACGAGGTCTTTATAAGAACGCTTCTTAACTCGGCAAGAGAGATAACTCAGAAGCCTATTTTACTAAAAATTTCTCCCGATATGGAGACTTCTATAACCGTTGATTTATGCACAACTGCCGTCGAAAATGGAGCGGCCGGAATTATCGCCACGAATACAAGCGTAGATTATACGCTCCTTCCAAACGCCAAAAGAATTGGTGGAATAAGCGGGAAGGCCATCCAAGTTAAGAGTTTTCACGTCTTTGATGCAATGGCTAAAGAGCTTTACGGAAAAACCCTACTGATTAGCGTTGGTGGCATAGATTCGGGAGCCGAGGCTTATAAAAGAATTAAAGCTGGAGCATCTTTGGTTCAGATCTATACGGCGCTTATATTCCACGGGCCGTCGGTAGTCAGAAAAATTAATGAAGAAATACTTGAACTATTGGATAAAGATGGATATCACCACATAAGCGAGGCCGTTGGAACAAACAGAAGATAGCAGAGTTTGTATGTTTTATTATCCTGATCCAATCCCCATCAGAACGAAAACTGAAAACCCGCTGTGACACGGAAGTCCGATAAGCCCCTACTAATATTTGGACCCGCACCTATTGCGACTACGGTTCGCGGCGTCAACCGGTGATAGATACCCAATACAACGGTTTTGGTAGGCTGGCTCTTTATAAGCATCTGCTTGTTGCGCACGAAGCCCGCAACCAGCATCGTGTCCGGCCCAATAAGGTGGTTATAGCTCAAGATTGTGATGTCATGGCTACTATATTCATCTGTCGTCTGTGCGGCGTTACGCCTCCAACCTTCATTTAGATACAGTTGGTACAGGAGGAAACTCTTCTCTAATGTCTTGGTAATGACGAACCTTAGCGTTGTATCCATATACTGATAATGTGGGAGATGGGTACCCAACCTCAGGTGATGCGCTTCATTGCGAGGCTCGAAAAATGTGAGGTTATAGGGACTGTATAGGTAAGAAATCCTTGCAATCTCGGTTGATGAAATAGGTGTATATTCTGTGTCTTGATTTGTTAGAGCAAACGAGCTTGGCCCACCAATGATAATCCCGGCTGCTATAAACGTAAATATAAATGCCTTCCTCATTTCGCTATCCCCATCCACCCGCGCTTTATATATTATATAGTTGCAATTCTTATACCAGCAGACCGATATTCATAATCTTTAATTTTTGTATGTAGTTATAAGCAAATGAGACCTCAAGAGAAAAAATAAAAATGGCTAGTTGGAGGATGATACAGTGTAAGGCTGTGTAAATTTACACAAAATATTAGCATCTAAATGTGATACTCTATATCATCTCTTGCTTACTAATATATGTTAAATACAGCTAAAACCCGTATTTCAGCAATTTGACAAACCCTTCTCACTCCGCTATTTTTTGATAAATGTTTTTTATAGATATTAGCTCTGGCTTTCTTAGATTTGCCAGAATTTTTATGTATAAGACTACTAAAATTAGGTAGAGATGCCTAAAAGAAAAAGCCGCCTAAGAGAAGAATCATCATACTATATAACAAGAGAAATAATTGCCGCAGTATTATTCACCATTGGAGTGTTTTCCTCACTCAGCCTCCTGTTTTATAGCTCTAAATCCGAGCTTAGTGTAAGGGGGGCTATGGGGACAATCGGAGTCTTCATAGCCGATATGCTCGGAAACACATTTGGGCTTTGCTCCTTCGTAATTCCGATTGTCATGTTCTATACTGCCGCTGTGGTTTTCACAAACAGGGCGGGAAGTCGGCTCTATCAAAAAGCCTTCTCGGCCTTTATCTTCCTGTTTTCTTCAACCACGATCCTTGCACTGATTTTTAGAAATAAAGAATTCCTCGGATATAAGCCTGCAGGCGGATGGCTTGGCAGTTTTCTTTCCGCGATCCTTAGCGGAATCGCGGGCGCGATTGGCTCGTACATTGTTGTAACCGTTTTTCTACTCATAAGTTTAATAGTAATGTCGAACGTTACTCTATCTCAGATTTTAAGTGAGGTGGGAAGAGTTCTTATGTTTATTACGGATGGAATCGCCTCTGCATGGAGTTTAACACTTCGTCAAGGAGAAATTGTGATCGAAGGCTTATATGACCTCTTCTCAAAGCCAGCGATTCAGGTTAAGCAAACGCCTACGCAAAACGAGGAAAGACCTGCGCCAACTATTGCTAAAGAAGAGTCGCTGTCCAAACCTGAGGTTAAAGATACAAATCTCCCTCAGATTATAATTGAGGAGCCTAGAGAAAAAGCGGGAGGGAAACCCGTGCCTAAACCAATTAGGCGGACAAATTTTAAGCTTCCTCCCGTTGATTTACTCGATCCAAAAAGGGACTCAGAAATTAAGTTTGATAAAGATGCGGCGTATGAAAAGGCAAAACTGATTGAGGAGAAGCTCTCCGATTTCGGGGTTTCAGGAAAGGTTACGGAAATCAGACCAGGTCCCGTAATCACAATGTTTGAATACAAGCCCGCTCCTGGGATAAAGATTAATAAAATCGCGTCTCTCACGGGCGATCTCGCGATGGGGCTTAGCGCCTTTAGCGTGAGGATAATCGCCCCTATTCCTGGAAAGGATGTTATTGGAATTGAGGTTCCAAACCCAAAAAGAGAAACGGTTGTGCTCAGAGAACTCCTTGAGGATAAAGAATTTAGCAATAGCAAATCAATCCTTACGCTTGCCCTGGGAAAAGACATTTCTGGAAAACCCTTCTACATGGATTTGAGAAAAGCACCGCATCTCATGATTGCAGGCACTACCGGCTCAGGCAAAAGCGTTCTTCTACATTCCGTTATGGCAAGCATGCTCTATAAAGCCAGCCCTTATGAACTAAAATTTATTATGATTGACCCCAAAATGCTTGAGCTTTCGATATACGAGGATATTCCTCACCTGCTTCATCCCGTAGTTATAAACCCGAAAGAGTCGGCGGCGGCGCTCAGGTGGGCCGTAAGGGAGATGGAAGAAAGATACAGGCTTATGTCCGAAGAGGGTGTAAGGGACATAGAGAGCTACAACAAGGGGATTGAAAGACTGGAATCTCAAGACAAGTGGCAGAAGTGGCTCCCGTATATAGTGATAGTAATAGACGAGCTTGCGGATTTAATGATGGTCGCTCCTCGTGAGGTTGAAGAGTCAATTACAAGGCTCTCGCAGATGGCTCGTGCATCGGGGATTCATCTAATAGTCGCCACGCAGAGGCCGTCCGTGGATGTAGTTGCAGGGCTTATTAAAGCCAATTTTCCCGCAAGGATTTCATTCCTCGTCTCATCCCGAATTGATTCCCGTATAATTCTTGACACAATCGGCGCAGAGCAACTCCTTGGAAAGGGAGACATGCTATTTCTCCAGCCTGGAACATCGAAGCTGATAAGAGTACAGAGCGCCCTAATATCCGATGAAGAAAGAGAGAGGATCGCAGAGTTTCTAAAGGCTCAAGGTGCGCCTCAGTATAATCAGGATATTACAAAAGTAGAAGAAGCAGACAGCTTCAAAAACTTGGAAGAGGAAAAAGACGAGCTTTATTATGAGGCTCTCAGAATCGTTGCAGAAACACGCCAGGCGTCAATATCAATGATTCAGAGAAAGCTCAAGATCGGTTATAATAGAGCGGCGCGGATTGTCGAGATTATGGAAAAAGAAGGCGTGGTAGGCCCTCAGGAGGTTGCAGGAAAACCGAGAGAGGTCTTTATAAACCTAGACCAGGTGAATCAGAGACAAAGGAATTGAAAAAAATATCTGTTATTTTCACTTTCATCTTTTTTCTTTTGTTGCTTTCAGTCGTAGCTTGGGGGCAAGGAGAGCCGGATAAAAAACTCGAGGAAATAGTGGACGAGGTTCAGTCCAAGTACGAAAAGATAGAGGATTTTCATTCGAAATTCACTCAGGAAGCAACGGTGAAAGCGCTAGACAAGGTTCAAAAAGCACAGGGCGAGGTCTGGTTTAAAAAACCAGGGAAGATGAGATGGAATTACTACAGGCCCGCCAAAGATCAGATAGTATCCGACGGAAGCACAATCTGGCTTTATAACTATGATGAGAAGCAGGTTGTCAAATCGCCCCTCGAAAAGGTCGTAGATACGCCCACGACAACCACGTTTCTTTCGGGGCTCGGAAGCCTGAAAGAACAATTTAATGCTCAATTCTCGAAATCCAAACCTGTTGATGAGAATGGAAACTATTTAATTGACCTGACTCCTAAAAAAAGCGATGAGCAATATGACAAAGTAACAATAGCCGTTGATAGAAAAACCATGTTTGTAAAGGACATATATCTTTATGACCCGTATGGAAATGTGACCAAGGTTAGATTAGAGAATATGGAAATCAATAAGGGGGTTCCTGATTCGCTCTTTAACTTTAAGGTGCCGAAAGGAACAGAAGTTATAGAAGCCCCCAATGCCCCAAACAATAGTCCGTAATAGAACCCGGTAGAAGGAAAATGAGGCTAGACATTAATCCATATCGGTATCCAGCGTTGAAGACGCAGGGTGGAAATCCCATATAGACCTCCGGCGCGGATAAAAACAAGGCAGAAGATAAAGAGAGAGCTGATTTTTATTAGCTAATGCCATACAAGAAAAATGCAACTCTTGTAACCTGCCATATTTATTAGAACATCCCTAATAAATATTCTTCGCAACTGCGAAATAAACCCTTGACAAAGTTTATTTTGACATTATATTAAATCCAGTAAAACTTAGGAGGTAGACTAAAATGGCAGAAAGAAAAGAGAAAGAAGAGGTAAAGGTTGCCGATTTTACTGAGGTTCTTAAGGGTCTTAGCGG
>JBLNAE010000098.1:0-4860 GCA_050259195.1 Ignavibacteriales bacterium | reverse complement strand
AAATAGACCCTGACACATGGGAAGAAAGAGAGATTGAATCCGGTTCTAAGCTGTATGGATTCAAGGCTGTGTACGTCTTTGACGTATCACAAACAGAAGGAACGGAAATACAGACTTATAGAAATACTCTCCAAGGCGATCCTATTGCCTTTATCCCCAGGATTGAAAGCCTAATCAATGACAAGGGAATTGAGCTTGAGTATAGAGAATTGAATAATCAATTCCTCAATGGCTGGTCGGAGAAAGGGAAAATAGTAGTAGATTCTCAAAAGCCATTACCTCAGCAGTTCTCTACCCTAATCCATGAATACGCCCATGAGATGCTTCACAAGGACAGAGCAACCGTTGATAAGACACGCAGGGAGCTCGAGGCCGAATCAGTGTCTTATATCGTCTGTAAGTACATAGGGTTGGAAGCAGGAACTAAGCACAGTGATTATATCGCCCTATATGGAGGCAATAAGGAGATGCTACTCGAATCATTAGAGAAGATCAGGGAAGTAGCTAATGAGATAATCAGCTATCTGAATTAAGCCGAATCCGACATTCCACACATATATAGAGAACACATTAAAAGGAGGATTTAGTCATGTTAGGAAATAATCAGGAATTCAGAAATACAAAGCCCCGAAGTGAGGGAGAAGCTCATCTTCAGGGCAAACGAGTAAATCCATTACGGAGCGGCGCCAATTATAACCCAAAGAATGACTTAAAATCAAGCCATAGCAGGTATGACAAGGGCATGGAGCTATATAAATCTGGCCGTGTGTCCATTGGCTCTAATGGCTTGTTTAAAGTAAGTGGGTTTGAAGTGGACACAGAGAATATGCAATGCGAGTGCCCGGATTACAGGACCCGGAAAGAAACCTGTAAGCATCTGTTTGCTGCTATGCTCTTTATTAAGAACAGAGGCAAACAGAGCATTGAGCATCTTAATGGCTTTAGTAACGGTTCCAATGGTGCTAGGTCTGAATCTGAGACTAAAGGAGCTTCTAATAAGCACCAGGAATCCAATAGTAAGGACTTTAACCGTCAATCCACCATCACTAGACTCGCGGTCCTTAACACGGCCACTGAGATCCTTAAGACGCACAGAAAGCCCATAGAGTTTAATGATATTATTTCTCTTGCATCTCAGCTAGAGAAATGGGCGCTCGGAGAATAAGGCAACTGGGTGAGCCTAGTTTATAAGCTCACCCTCTCCTCTCTCGACGCCGTGGGTTTTGTACACATAGAAGCCGAATATATTGACTTAATATTCTAAATATGTTATACTGTATAGATATAAAACATAGCAAAAGGAGAAAGCCTATGGAGAAAGCTATTTATGTAAAAGCACCACAAGGATTAGTGGAGATGCTTAACGAGTCTCAATGGCATCTCAAAATGAGGCCAGCTCAGATCGTAAGAGAAGCTTTACTTGAGTATCTCGAAAAGCATTTGCCTAAAGATGCAAAAGACAAAATCCTAAAGAAAGGAGGAAAATAAAATGGGAGTATTTAAGAAAGATAACCGTTGGTATATAGACTACTACCTGCCGGATGGTAAGAGAAAGAGAGAAATAGTAACAATCTCTGGTTCAGATCCGTCTAAAATCACCCGACAGGAAGCTTTAAAAGCCCTATCAATCAGAAAAGCTCAGATTGCAGAGGGTAAATTCGAGATCGCTTGGACCAAGAAACCGGTGCTATTCGATAAGCTTGTAGAAAGGTATCTCGAATATTCAAAGGCCAATAAGAAATCAAACAGAAGGGATGTGACATCTGCCAGAGAATTTCTAAAGTTCTTTGGTGGTAAACCCCTTCAGCAGGTCACAAGCTGGCTTGTAGAAAAATATAAGGTCCAGAGACAGGCGAGTATTTCACGTTATGGTAAACCTTTGGCTAAAGCGACGATTAACCGCGAACTTACTTGTTTTAAGCACATGTTTACAAAGGCTATCGAATGGGACTTAGTATCATCAAATCCGGCAAAGAAAGTAAAGCTGTTCCCTGAAAAGCCAAACAAGTTGAGAGTAATATCCAAAGAAGAGTTTCTAAAACTATACCACGCCGCGTCTGCACACTTTAGACCCGTTTTGGTTTGCGCCTATTTTACAGGTATGCGAAAGGGCGAGCTTATAAAGTTAAAGTGGGATGATGTAGATTTAGCTGGCGGCTCCATATATGTAAAGGAAACGAAGAACAACGAACCCCGCGCCATACCGATAAACGATACGCTTATGGACACTCTCTTAAAACACAAAAGGGATTCAAACTCTGAATATGTATTCACCACGCATAAAGGATACCCTTATAAAACAGACACGGCGTGGAAAAAGGCGTGGATGGCAGCGCTTAGAGGCTCGGGCATCGAGAAGTGCAGGTTTCACGATCTGAGACATTCTTTTGCGAGTCGTCTAGTTATGGAAAGCGTGGATATAGTAACAGTACAAGAACTCATGGGACACAAGGATATAACAATGACAAGGCGGTATTCTCACCCGACACCGCAGCATAAAAAACAGGCGGTTGAACGATTAAATTTTGATCTGATGGACACCTATTTGGACACCATGGACGCTTCGGAAAACCGTAACTCCTTAAAATCATTAAAGCTTTGAATAGCTGAACTGCGCCTAAGACAAGCGCAATCCCTTTGGCAAAAGAAAAAGCAATTGGCAGGATTGAAGGGTTGGTGATATTCGACTGTAAGGCGAGAACAAATATGCTTATTACGTCCTGAAGGAGGAGAATTCCGAGGGTTATCCTTCCTGCGATGGTATCGAGTTCGCTTTTATCCGAGAGGATTTTAACGGCGATCATGGTGCTGCTAAAAGCAAACGCGGCAGCGATGTACCCTGCTGTTAAGCCCTTGTACCCCAACCAGGAGGCGACTCCAAAACCAAGCGCCCCACAGAGTAAAACCTGTGTGATTCCAGCTATTATTACAACTCTTCCGGCTTCCATGAGCTTTCTTAAATCAATCTCAAGCCCTATGATGAACATTAAAAATGCAAGTCCCAGGTCTGAGAGAACGCGCACGGAGTGTTCATCTTTTATCAGCCCGAGTCCGACGGGGCCGATAAGGATGCTGGCGACAATGTAAGCTAAAATGAGGGGCTGCTTTAGAATCTTCGCTATGTACGCGAAGAAGCTGGCGGTAACAATAGATAAACCTATATCAAATAGTAGTGTAGACTCCATCTGTTGTCTTTTGCGTCAAATTTTATATTAACTCCTAATTCTTGTCTAGATTTATTATCTCATAAATGGGCAATTTGTAGAGGCGTATTGCAATACGCCCCTACATTAGATGGGCTAATATCTGCTTCTTTTGGGATCAAAACAGGAAACAAAACAACTTATCGTATAATTACTTTGCCTGAGTCCAATCTCCATTCTCGTAATGGAAGGTTTGTGTATCGTTTGACTCGGAAGGCAGCTCTTCTGATTTTATTACATTCAATAATTTCTCCATAACCTTTTCCGATGCCTCAATTAGGTTTTTTTCGTCCCTTGATGTCACTTTAAACTCAAGCGATCTGAAATCTCCTACGAAATGAAAAACAAGGGAAGGGGTTTCTCCTGAGTTTGGGTTGGAAAGGGCATTTAAAAAAACTCCGCTTATGGAATCGCAAAGGTCCTCACCCAGCGCCCTGAGTAGAATCTCAGGGAGCAGTCCCATTGGGAACTTTATGTAAATCCGTATCTGAGGTGTAGTGTGTTTGAACATTGCCTCCAGGTCCGGATTTTCAGATAATATAAAGTTTTGCATAAGTGCTCTTTTCATTATTTCGAGCTGTGCTTTTTGGTAATGAATTTTATCTTCAACTAAAAATGTTTCAATCATGCGTTTATGACCTCAGATGCACAGGTCGCTCTCTATCTATTTGGGGAGGACATAAATCCTATACCGAAAAACACTTTTACTCATCATCTCTTTTACCATTTAGACGGAACTCAGAGCCAACTCTGTGCTCTATGTGCTTTTAACCATCGGGCGATTAATCATACGTTAAATCCAAATCTGACATGAGGTCTGGAATCTGGCTTTTTACTTTCTAACCTTCTTTTAACCTATGTTCAAACTCATCTATTGGAATTGCCACAAGCGTCATGAGTTGAACCGTGCCGCGGGAACCCAGGTCAATTGAGACCTTCGAGATGGTTTCATTATCCGGGGCTTCGACCACGTTTATAAAGTCATACGGCCCAAGCACTGCATACTGGGCAACCACCCTGACGCCCATCTTCTGCAGTTCTTTATTTACCTCTTTAATCCTCTCTGGCCTCATTTTTACCGTTTTTCTCCCCTCATCTGTGAGGGTACTTAACATTATATACGTAGCCATTTGTCTCCTCCTTAGTTAGGGTTTTAAAGCAACAGGACAATCAAGATAATATTACTATACAGAAACTTTTGCAAGGGATTTTTTTGCTTCCTATCTGCCGCTCTTTGTTTGACTTTTTTATGCAAGAAGGTATATTTTGACCTTTTGCAAAAAAATCATTGAGTGAAATAAAGGAGGGGAGATTGAAGGCCCTAGGGAGGCATCTCTTAGCAGAATACTATGGGTGCGACCCTGAGATTCTAAACAGTTTGGAGAAAGTCAAAGAGCATATGCTCGAGGCTGCCTCTCGATGCGGAGCTACTGTAATGGAAAGCTCGTTCCATTATTTTTCGCCTCACGGAGTGAGCGGGGTGGTGGTGATTGCCGAGTCTCATCTTGCAATTCACACCTGGCCTGAATATGGATATGCAGCCGTAGACATATTTACCTGTGGTACAAGGGTTGATCCTTGGGCGGCATTTCACCATCTTAAACTGGGTCTCGGCTCCAAGGAGTCCAGCGTTCGTGAAATTATGAGGGGTGAAATT
>JBLNAE010000097.1:0-6486 GCA_050259195.1 Ignavibacteriales bacterium | reverse complement strand
TACACAAGATGGAGGCAAGCTGCGTCGTTATAAGCGTCGGTGGAAGGTTGAAAGAGTGTTTGCTTGGTTGCAGAACTTTCGGCGTGTGCTAGTACGATATGAGCGTTATTTGGAGAATTACATTGGCTTTGTTCTATTAGGTTGTATTGTTATTCTACTCAGAAACTATTTTTGAGATGACTTGTAGTTCCTACTGATTCTAAACAGAATGCTAGAGTCAGGTGAAGGATGCTTCACTTCGAATAAATAATATCCCTGCTCTTTTCGCCGCAATTGAACAGCATATCAAGTGTAGATAGGTTATATATAAACCCTCCCCATAACTGAGGATAGACGGATGGATGAAATCTAGAAAACTCGATTTGAATTCCTGACTGATTCATTAGAACTATGTCTAGGTGTTTTTCTATAATGGGAAAAGCCATATACGTTTTGGCCTGTAGATGTTTACAAATATTAATTATTAGCTCAGTACCATTTCCAGCGATTCCCAGTTCGGACTGAAGATGGAGTTCGGCTTTAAGCGCGAGTGCATTCCAAAAGAACCTTATGATATTCAGATTGAGTCCAATTAGCAGACGATTATTTTCTCTGTAAATGGACTCCAGGATGGGGAAATATTCCCGCAGGTACGGAGCATTGGTATAACTCTGACGGATGTTTTGCAGGTGCTTTCTTTGCCAGTCTGTTTCATTGCATATCTCGACCTTCCGAATTATCTGAAGTCCGCGCCCCTTTTTCCAAACGGGTACAGTCAGCCACATCTCCCCGTGTTCATTTTTCAGGCGATTTCGATTAACCCAGCCACGACCCTGAGGAAACTGCACGTCATCGAGTAAAACCATGCAGTCGGCCTTCATAGCCTTAAAGAAGAATCCGGGCCAGGGTAGAAAGATAGGCTGATGTGTTGTGACTATCATGGTTGTTATTAATTCTAATTTGTCTCATAACTATTGAATAGAAAGACACCTTGAGTATACTCGAAAAGAAGAAAGTATATGGATTTTATATAACACCTCGTACAGGGTGATTTACGTTGAATGGGAATAGGTCTAACGTAGATATTTTGCGTACTGATTTGTAAGTGCCGCCTGACAAGCAGCAAAATACATTAAGTTTCCTTGAGGTAGCGGATATACTTTATATGGATAACCAATCTTCTATTTTTCGATTTTGCATTTACACTATTTAATATGCCAAAGATTTTAAAGAAATATATAAACGGGAAGTCGTCACGTGCCGGTACACATTGATGTTTGGACAGATTTTGTTTGCCCCTTCTGTTTCCTTATTATTTCCACCCTTGGGAAGCTCCAGGAAGATTATGACGTAGGCATCCGCTGGCGTGCATTCCTGCTCCGTCCTCCGGGTACACCGCCCATATCTTCAGAGAGACGAGGAATGATTGAGGCGGAGCATAAACACGTTCAGCAATTAGCACGCACACAGTATGGCCTTGAACTCCATCCTGGCCCCATTGGCATCAATACCCTTAGTGCTCATATCGCGGTCAAATATGCCGAAGCCTATGCGAAAGGAGATTCCTTTCATTTCGCTGTGATGAAGTCCTACTGGCAGGAGGCGCGCCCGATAAACGATAAGGAAGTACTCAAAATTATCGCCGCTCAGATCGGCCTGAATGGCGAAGGCCTTGCGACCGCTTGGAAGGATTCTACCTTTGCTGCTGCCGTTGGTGCCGATATTAAGCTGGCTGCGACGTATGGAATACATAGCGTTCCTACGCTCCTTTTCGATGAGAAATACTTGGTGACCGGCGCACAGCCGTATCAGGTGCTTAAACGAGTCATGGACAAGATACAAAAAGAAGAGAGTAGTAATAACACAAAAAATTCAGGAGGTACGAGCAAATGAAAGTAAACACTGAAAATGTTATGGTCGAAAACAACGAAGCCGCAAAGCAGTTTGAAGCGCAGGTGGACGGACATGTGGCCCTCCTTCAATATCATTATTCCAAGGGTAGCATCGTATTTACCCATACCGAAGTACCATCGGCGCTCGAAGGACGAGGGCTTGCTGGTAAGCTGGCGCGCACTGCGCTTGAGTATGCTAAAACCCATCAACTCACGGTAATCCCGCTCTGCCCATTTGTGGCAAGCTACATACGCAAACACTCTGAGTATCAATCGCTTGTCCATCCTGAGTACCCCGATCGAGTGCTGTCGGACTAACTTGGTGTAGGGGCGGGGTTCATCGCACCATTGTGGTACCATTTCGGTATAAAATTCAAAAAGAAATCCGTGTATTAATACACAGCAAAGCCTGTATATATTTAATCAGTTTATTTTTTCTTAAATCTCCTTCTGTTTACAGCCCCCTGTAAAGATTTAAAGAGTAGGAAGGCTAGGTTGGTGGTCTAGATATTGCAAAGGGTTTCTTATCTTTGAGGATAGCGAGGATAAATCTATGCGAGACAAGCTAAGAGGTATATCTCTTATCTCTTTTATCACGGCCCTGATATTCTTTATGGGATTGGGATGTAATGACAGCCCTTTTGAAGGGGATCTCTTTGATCCGGGGCCCGAGGATGAGCCTAATTTTAGGGCCGCTGCTTCTGGCATAAATGGCGATCTGACCATAGAAGTTACGGCATCAAGGAACGATAGAAAAGCGGATGGGGGTGGATTTTTGCTTATAGGAGATGACCGGTTCGACTTCGATGTATCTGATGCAATGCTCTCAACAGATTCTAGCGTGGGAAGCCTTATACCGCAGTCGGATGAAAGTACAGGGAGTTCTGTTCTTTGCACCCCTTCATTTGTACGGTTTACCGTTGATATAGACGGTACACAGACAATACTGCAGCTTAATGAATGTGAAGAGGATAACCCTACGAATCCGAATTTCATGGAGAACGGCGTACTCGTCAATCCATGTACGGGAAATAAGGTTACCGATATAGAGGCTTTTAAGGGAGTATGCCTGCCTGAGCAGAGTGGAGGCAAGCCTGGAAAAGACAGCATAGTACTCAGTGAGTTTAATGGACACTGCACTGCCGATGCCCCCTGTGTTGTTCCTATTGATGTTGTGATTTTTGTGCCGCTTTTTAATCCGGACATTAATCCAGATATTAATTTAGGTGACATCATTGGTGATATCTTCTAGAGACAGCTTGTATTTACAAATAGAACATTGGATTTTTAATTTAAAGTGAATACGGTTTTTACAGAATGGGCTAAACGTGCTCAAGAAAAATAGAACCGAACTTTATCACGAGAGGTTGAAACCGCGAATTACAGTTTTATGACCTTCAGCGATTAATCCGTTATTAAAATAAATGGGGTCTGTCACTAATTTTTATTGAATGGGGGAGATAGCTTATTTATACTCCTAAATAAAGGAAAAGGTGTGAGGATCTCCGTATAATATCCCATAGGGTGATTATGCGGAAAAAATTTTGCCTAATCAATGACTATTGCCTTTTCACGAAACAACGATTGATAGCGGGAGGAATAATGAAACGTAAAGCTTCAGCAGTATGGAAAGGTGGTCTCAGAGACGGGAAAGGCACTATTTCGACCGATAGTGGTGTCTTATCAAACACTCAGTACTCCTTCAGCACGCGCTTCGAGCAGGGAGTTGGCACCAACCCCGAAGAATTGATCGCCGCCGCACATGCGGGCTGTTTCTCGATGGCTCTCTCCGGTCAGTTGGGGAATGCCGGCATGACAGCGGAGAGCATCAACACAACTGCCATTGTCACTCTGGATAAAACCGATGCCGGATTCACCATCACGGCCATCCATCTAGATGTTAGAGCAAGAATACCTGGAGCGGATCAGCAGGCATTTGAGAAGGCAGCGAACAATGCTAAAACTGGTTGTCCGGTCTCAAGGTTGTTGAATGCGCAGATTACGATGGATGCTAAGCTCGAATCATAAAGGCATGTGCGAAGCTCAATATACCATCTAAAAGCCTATTGAAGCGGGCTGACAACCAGCTTACCTTTTGTATTCAGTGATTCCAGACAGCGGGCGAGGCGTTAGATTACAAAAGGAGCAAAATATGGAAGCACCCACTGCCGCAATCACGTGCCTGCAGGCGGTATGGCAAGGGCTTTGCCTTCTCCACAAATGCGAGCTTTTAATCACTTTATCTTGTGCTGTGACTGAACATTCCTATAATAATAGGGATGCGTATTACACCCGCCCGATTTTTCATATGTTGTCTTCTTATTTTAATAACCTCTTGCGGAAGAACTCCTATCAAACAGGCTCGCCAGGCCATGCGATTAACTAAACCGCCCGAAACACTTATGGATGATCTTCCACTAGATCAGTTGGCAAACGGTATAGAAGAAAACATAGAACAGTTAAATAAATTAAAGATTCAGTCGCTAACCTTTGGACCCAGAATCATCTCAAAAGATGATTATATTTTGGCTCTTAATTATCTTGTAAATCAAATCAAGTCAGGCGCCTCAAGAACTCACCTTATCGAAACCGTAGTCAACAACTTTGATTTTTACGAAGTCTACGGAAAGGATAAGTGGGGCGAAGTTTTAATAACCTCCTATTTTCATCCAATTATACCGGGGTCAAGAACAAAAACACCCATGTATTCTCAACCCCTTTATTCTGTTCCACCCGATTTAGTGAACATTCGCCTGGATGAGTTTGTTAAAGCTATTGAAAGGCTCTCTCCCATTAAAGATCAAGTGCTTGGTCAGATATACCAAATTGGCGTTTTGCAGGGGCGTTTAGTCCCATCCGAATCGGGAGGCGCTTCAAACATATTGCCTTATTACACGCGAGAAGAAATTGACAGCCAGCAAATGTTAAGAGGGAAAAATTTGGAATTAGCCTGGGTAGATCCGGTTGACGCATTTTTTCTCCATATTCAGGGATCGGGAACGGTAATATTTAAGAATGGCGAAGAGCTTCGATTAGGTTATGCTGCTAAAAATGGCCATCCCTTCGTCCCAATTAGTAAATATTTATCGGATGTAATCCCGGCGGGAAAAATGAGTATGCAGGCTATAGAAGGCTATTTGCGCCGATTGCCTGAAGACGAAATCAGAAGAATTCTAGATAAAAATCCAAGTTATGTTTTCTTTCAAGAATTAAAAGGAAAACCAGTTACCACTCTAGGTGCGGAAGTAGTGGACGGGCGAACAATCGCTACAGATCAGGGTTTTTTCCCAAAAGGGGCTTTGGCATACATGGAATTTCCAAAGCCCGTGTTTGCGGATGGAACTTCAATTGAACCTGCAGGGTGGGAGACGACTTCTCGATTTGTTTTGGATCAAGATACAGGAGGAGCTATACGCGGCCCTTATCGTGTGGATCTCTATTGGGGAAGCGGGAAAGAGGCCGCGCGATACGCGGGGGTTATGAAGGAAAGGGGTCGTTTGTATTATCTGGTTCCTAAAGATGAGTTTTTGCAAAGGCTTTTAAAAGGTCGGGGTTTATAAGAGGCTCTTAATTCACGGATTATTTATAATTTTCATCTTTATCTATAGATAATAATGTTTTTTCGATACGGGGGACATCTGTGATAACTTCGGATGTTATAGGGTGGATAGCCTTTTTCATCACGGTGATCTACACATGTATAGGGCTGCCCATTCAGGTACGCAAGAACTACGTGAACAAATCCACAGCAGGACTCTCTTTTTTTATGATGGTTATGTTGTTCTTCACTTTTTCGATCTGGATAACATATGGGCTGGTAAAGTCTCCGAAAGATTGGTACATTATTAGCTCCAATATCCCCGGCATGGGCTGCGTTTTTATCATTTTATGTCAGTTCTGGATTTACCGTTCTAAGTAGACTTAATTTGGAGGAGCAACAGATGAAAACACTGGACGACATTCGTCAGGACAAATCGCTGCAATCTCAAATCCACTGGGACATGAAGCCTCGGGAAAGAATCCGGCGGACGGGAATCGAAACCCAGGAAGAGGCGGAACAAATTACGAAACAACTTCAAGAGAGGGTCGGCTACTATTTCTACATAGATGTCCGGAATCTCCAACCCGCACTTTACCTATACGAAAATTACCCCGATGGCTCCGGCAGATTCGTTGCAGAAATAACAGAAATCCCTGAACAAATGCTCCGCGAAGCAGTTCATGAAGCCGGCGGGAAGAGAGAGACCGACGGTCGCTACCCTATAAACGACTCGATAAAAGCATGGCTGAAGAATCAACTGGCCTAGTAGTAATATCTTATATTGGTTTTCGATTGTATGTATGGGATTGCTTCACTCCTTATCGGTCGCTCGCATTGACGGTTTGCCGTGTCATTGCGAGAAACGTAGTGACGAAGCAATCTAACTATTAGCTGAATGCCTTATACTCAAACGAAAAATGCTCAAATTGAACGATAAATAAGGAGAACCAAATGTCTAAAGAATTAGATCCTTCACGTATTTTAGAGGTAGGATTGGGATTCTGGCAATCCAGAACTCTACTTAGTGCTGTAGAACTAGGGATTTTTACTCTACTCGGAAATAAATCCATGAGG